>NZ_JBWFBN010000018.1:0-58043 GCF_056326165.1 Saonia sp. | reverse complement strand
ATTCCTCTAACTCCAAAAAATCAATCCCTTGACCCTCAAAGCGGGTGCAAATATAACACCCTTTTTTATCTCTCACAATACTTCAAAGCTTTTTTTTAACTTTGATTAAAAAAAATACTTAAATATACTGACAATCAATATGTTATAACTAAATATTTTTCTATAAAAAAGCTTATTTATCATTTTTGAGGTTAACCTAATGCGGCTTATATCTCCTCAAAAAGTTTACAATCAGCTAAATGCAGATTTAAAAAAAGAAAAAAATGATGTTTTACATTAAAAAATAGAGCAATCTAGGAGAAGAAGTTCCATACCAATCCAAAACGAATAACAAAATCACGGTAAGGGTAATTTGGTGCTGAGTAATAATTATACTCTTTAGAGAATATAGTATTAATGTGCTCTGCTTTTAGGTATACTCTGGTCTGTCTTATTTTAGCATTGATAAAGAAGTCTAGTAAAGGATAACCTCCCAAGTCTTCCTTATTTTGAATATAGAATTCTCCCAAAACCGGATTATATGCATCCATATTATAAGGTGTAAAGTACTTAAAAGTAACTCCAGTCTGTAAATACATGGCCTTTTTAAATACATCATTAGAATAGTACAATGTATTTCGCGTTACCAATTCAGGCACATTGAGAACATTGTTAGTTTGGGATACATTTTGATACATTATTGTATTATTTAATGCAAACCTACCAAGCCTAAACTCCTTATTGTATTTTATTTTGATATAATCAATCGCATTATTCTCCTGAAAAGGCTTTATAAACGCTTTTTCCTCACCAGCTTCAATTTCCTCATCTGTTGCCAATGAAGAGAAATACGTATAATTATCAATTGTGCTATACTTAGCCTTTAAATTACCCCACAAAGGAGACTCAAAATTAAACTGCAGGCTATTTATTTTTTGCTTTTCGAAATTTGATGTATTCTGCCAGTTATAGTTTAAATAATCACTCTGATATAAAAGAAAATTATAATTAGGCATTCTAGAAGATGAGTGAATTGCCACTTTAACAGTGTGTTTATCTTTAATTGTGTAAGACATTGAGGCGTCTAGTAAATTCCCTGTAAGACTACCTGATACATTTTGTGTTAGACTACCTTTTACATTAAATTTACCTATCTTCTTGGAATAGTCTCCACCAATTAGAACCTCATCTCCTTTCAGTTTGTTTTGAATTTCCCCTTCATTCGTCACCAAAATACTGTTAAAAAAATAGTTATAACTATAATTATCTAACCGAGCCTTTAGACTACCTAAAGTCTTATTAAAAAAAGACATATTAAATTGATTGTGCATCGATTTTAAGGTTGCCTTGTCATTAATTGGATTTAAAAAAGATTCTCCGTAAATATGAAGCAATGATGATTGTACTTGGTACTGATATTGGTAATATTTGGTTTCATAATTAAACTGATGACCAACAGCTAGAGAGGTTGAACCAACAGACAAGGAGTCTTTTTTTCTTTTTGTAAAATTGTATTGATGGTCTAAGAAATATCTTTTTCCTAAAATCTTGTTCTGCCCATTAGAGAAAACAACATCTACTCGTGATCTATCTTTAAATTGTTCATCACCAGACTCAAACTGTTCTTCTTTATTAGACAACCCTCCATTTTCTTGACCTATAATGTCCTGAGCGGCTATATGTGCTCTAAGTTGATATTTTCCATTCTGGGTAATATAACTACTTGTAAATATAAAATTACCAGATTCAGTTTGGTTCCTTAAATATTTCCCCAAAGACCTAAACCCTTTATAACCCATTGAGAAATTGAGTCTTCTCGAAGTATTGAAGGTAAGCAAAGCATCTAATATTTGCCCTTGTTCAAAAGTGGTTTTGAAAAAGATATCCGTCATAGGCGTAGGGACATTATAATATTTAATATCCTCTACTTCTCTATAATTTAAATTTTTAGCCCTTGCTCCTATGGTTGGGTAAAACATTCCCTGTTCAAAATCTACACCAAGCTTATTATATGGCTGCCCTACATTGGCAAATGGCATCAATTCAAAATCGTCCCTTCTTAAGTAGTTATATTTGTATTCTTTATATATAGTAAGGGTTGTATCTAAAAATGTGGTATCTCTTGCAAACGAAATTATCTTATAGTCTTTGACTGTAATTGCTACCGTATCTTGGGCCGTGTCAATTTTTTTCTTTAATCTTTCTTCTTCTTTTTGCCCAACAATAACAGAATCTAATTCTCTTGTTGGTGGGATGGAATCTTTTTGAGCAAGCAAGGTAGAGCTAAAAAATGCTATGAATACTAAAAGGAAATATTTCATTCTATATAATTACGAAGGCAAAGTTACTTTTTTTGACCTTAACTAAATGTGAAAGTTTTCATAGAAAATTAGTCTAGAAAAATCATTGAAAACAATCTTATTTTATCTCAACATAATTATATGAGCGGACATCTGTTGAACAAAAAAAATTGAATATTGTTATAATATTCAGCATATTTACAAAAAATACAGAAATGTTAAGAAAACTACTTTTAAGTTTCTTTTTTATAAGTTCTTTCTCTTTTGCTCAATACAATAAAGATGCTCCATGGATGAAAGATCTTGAAAAAAATAAATCCACAACTTCCAAATCCACAAGTGACATCTATTCCATTTACGAAATATCAGAAGCCTTTCACAACTATTGGTCTGGAAAGGATTCCTCTAAAAAAGGAAGTGGATATAAACCCTATATGAGATGGGAAAATTATTGGATGAATTTTGCAAACAAAGACGGTTATATTCCTTCATCCAAAGAATTATGGAACGCATGGAAAAATAAGGAAAATAATGTTTTTAACATGGAGGTAAACCCTATTAGTTCTTGGATAGAAGTAGGCCCCGTAACTGCTGGAACCCATCCACAACAACTACCAGGACAGGGGAGAATAAATGCCGTTGCCGTTGACCCAAACGATGAAAATATATGGTACGTAGGTGCTCCAGCAGGAGGCTTATGGAAATCTATAGATGCGGGGGCAACATGGAATAATTTGTTTGATAATTTTCCTCAAATTGGAGTATCCGGGATTGCCATTGATTCAAATGATTCCAATACCATATATATAGCTACAGGAGATGATGATGCTGCCGATTCTTATAGTGTTGGAGTTTTTAAATCAACAAATGGTGGTTTAAGTTGGGACGAAACAGGGCTAAATCCAGGCAATACAATAGTTAATACCTTAATGAACGAAATTGTTATAGACCCCTTAAATTCCAATATAATTTGGGTAGGAACTTCTGTTGGACTATATAAATCCATTAATGGTGGTGTTGATTGGGAAATTATGTTAGGCGGTGGTATTAAGGATTTTAAACTTAAACCAGGAAACAGCTCCGTTATTTATGCGGTCACTGATAGCAAATATTATAGGTCCTTAAACAACGGTGACGATTTCACCGAAATTACAGATATTCTTCCTGGTTCTTCTGGAAGATTGGTTTTAGGCGTTACTCCTGCTAATTCAGAAATACTATATATTTTAAGTGCTGATACTCCATTGAATCAATATACATACCAAGGCTTGTACAAGTCTGTAGACGGCGGAACAACTTTTATAGAAAGCCCAAACACAACAAATATTATGGAATCAAACCAAGCTTGGTTTGATTTAGCCATAGAAGTCTCCCCAACAGACGAAAATGAACTGTATGTTGGATGCTTAAATATTTGGAAAAGTAGTACTGGCGGGGATTCATTTACCAAATTGAATGAATGGTTTATAAATGACCAAGCATATTCCCATGCTGACATACATACGCTTAAGATTTTTGGGAATAAGCTTTTCTGTGGGAGTGATGGAGGCATTTATGTATCTGAAGATGGTGGGACCTCTTTTACCGATTATACCGGCGGTATGAATATTAGTCAATTTTATAGAATATCAGTTTCTCAGCAAAACTCAAATAAAATAATTGGTGGGTTGCAGGACAATGGAGGTTTTGTATATAACAATAGTTCTTGGAATGCCTATCACGGTGGAGATGGAATGGATAATGTTATAGACCCTGTAAACGATAATCTTTTATATGGCTTTATACAGTTTGGGCAATACTTGTTTGTTTCATTAAACTCAGGAGAATCTTTAACCTCAGTAGGTGCTCCTCCTGATGCCAGTCAAGGAAATTGGATTACACCATTGGCAATTAACAGTAATGGTGAAGTTTTTGCAGGGTATGACTACGTGTATAAACTAGTAGGTAACGGATGGGAAAGATGGTCCAATGGATTTAGCAATGGAAACATAGAAGACTTGGAAATAGATCCAAACAATCCTATGATTGTATATGCAGCAGATAACAGTTATGTGTTTAGAAGTGATAATGGGGGTACATCTTTTTCTTTTCTTCCAGAGTTTGATTCGGAAATTGCGGACATTGCAATCAACAATAATGACAGTGACATTATTTACGTTGTTACTTCCAACAGAATAGGTTCCGCCAATTATTCCCAACCAAGTCAAAGAGGTGTTTTTAAGGTCACTACGGATGGAACCAATACAACTGTAGAAGATATCACTTACAACCTTCCAACTGACCAGGCGTATTTTGCTATAGTACATCAGGGAAGGCATACGAACAACCCCATATTTGTGGCCACCAGTTTGGGTGTGTATAGGCTGGATGATACCCTAACAGAATGGGAAGACTATTTTACAGGTTTGCCAAGCACGGCTGTAGGTGATTTGGAAATTAATCTGGATGATGAAATCATAACCGCCTCGACTTATGGAAGGGGTGTGTGGCAATCTCCCATACCTGTTCAAGTACCCGATACAGATATTAGATTGATTTCATTGACTCCTGAAGGGAGTTCTGTATTTTGTGGACAGATGGGTTCCGAAATTGTGGTAGAAAACACAGGTCTTAATCCAGTCACAGAGATTACAGTGACATACACCCTAAATGGAGGTCCTGATCAGCTAGTAAATTGGACAGGTACATTGGACTCTGGAGGGACAACGCAAGTTGACTTGGGCATTCTAGACATTACAGAATTTGGAAAAATAGTGTTGGATGTGGCTATAAGTACCGCTAACGATGCATTTTCAGACAATAATTCATTGAGCACCTTTTTTTTCCATAATGAATTTGGTTTGGGTGGCACAATAAACACCTTTGAAACTGTCGATGAAACCCTTATCGCTTATAATGAAGGAGATGAGGACAACAGCGTTTGGGAAAAAGGCGTGCCAACAGGAACGCTTCTTAATGAGGCTGGCTCTGGAACTAACGTCTATGCCACTATCTTGAATGGTAACCATCCAGATGGAACCAAAGGGATTTTGATGAGCAATTGTTATGAAATGTCCAATATTCTGGCCCCAGTACTTAAATTTAATATGGCTTATGACCTAGAAGAAAATTGGGATATAGTATATGTGCAATATTCTATTGATAATGGTGGTACATGGAATGTTTTGGGCAATATAAATAGTCAACCCAATTGGTACACCAGTGATAGAACCAACATCAGTTCTGGTGATGATGATGATTGCCAAAACTGCCCTGGCGCTCAATGGACGGGCACCAATGAAACCCTTACCGAATACGCCTATGATTTCACGGCCAATGCAAACAATGGTGAAGTTGACTTGACCAATGAACCCAATGTAATATTTAGAATCGTATTTCATTCCGATCCCTTTGTCAACCAAGAAGGGGTTGTTATTGATGATTTTGTAGTGGAAGGATTCCAAGACGATGATGACGATGACAATGATGGTGTGTTAGATATAGATGATAATTGCCCTTTAAGTGCTAATGCCAATCAACTGGATACAGATGGTGACGGAGAAGGAGATGCCTGCGATGATGACGATGATGGGGATGGTATCTTGGGCATTAATGATAATTGTCCTTTAGTGGCCAATCCTGGGCAAGAAGATTTTGATGGAGATGGCATAGGAGATATTTGTGATGATGACATAGATAATGATGGTGTTCCCAATGATTTGGATTTATGTGCGGACACACCTCTAGATTCTGTTGTGGATGTAGATGGGTGTATAATATTTTCTCTTCCTGTAACTAATTTTACGATTCTTACTATTGGAGAGTCATGCTTTAGTAGTAATAATGGCAGCATTCAGATTGAAGCAATTGAAGCTTTAAATTATACGGCTACATTATCAGATGGTGTTACAGATGTTGCAAATACTTTTACAGATACTACGGTGTTTGAGAATTTGTCAGCTGGAACATATACACTATGTTTTACTGTTGAAGGGCAAACAGCATATGAAAGTTGCAGGGATATTGTTATTGGTCAACCTGAAGCTCTTTCTGTCTCATCCAAAGTAAGTTCATTAAAAAATGAAGTGATTATAAATCTAGAAGGCGGTAAAAATTATATCATCAATCTGAACAATGAAACGTATAGAACCTCAGAAAACGAGATAACCCTACCTCTTTCCAAAGTAGAAAATATACTTTCTGTAAGAACAGATAAAGATTGTCAAGGAGTTTATAAGGAAACCATTGTTTTAAATTCGGATATGCTCATATATCCAAATCCAATTGAGAGTGGTGAAATGACCATTTATTTAGGTGATAGAAATCAGAATAAGGTAGAGCTTTCTCTCTATTCTATAAATGGTACTACTATTTTTAGTAAACCACAAAACGTTATTGATAATAAAATTAAATTCAATGTGGATTCTTTGCCACACGGTGTTTATTTACTCAATGTAAAAACTGATAATACTTTAACAAACTATAAAATAATAAGAAAATGAAACATATACATAAAGTAGCATTTTTAGCAGTATTTTTCTTGTTATCCTGTGGCGGAGGTGGTTCCGAAGGCGATGATACGCCCCCACCCCCTCCACCAGTTGCCGACCCTACAGCTACAACTTTGGTATTTCCCCAAGACAATACTGAATGTAATGAAGGAACTGTTGTAAGTGATACGCAAAGCGAAGTTACTTTTGAATGGAATGCATCTCAAAACACGGACAGTTATGAGGTAAATATCACTAATCTCAATACGAATAGTACACAAAGGGTTACAGAAACTGGAACTGAGGCTTTAGTAGTTATCTCAAGAGGAACTCCTTATGAATGGTTTGTTGTTTCCAAAGCAGACGGGACAAACGTTACAGCATCAAGTACAAAAGCAAAGTTTTACAATCAGGGGCCTGGTATAGAAAATTATGCTCCTTTCCCAGCTGATGTTGTAAATCCTAAGAGAGGAGAAACTATAGCAACTACAACGACTGTTACATTAGAATGGACTGGAAGTGATGTTGATGATGATATTGAGGAATACGAAGTGTTTTTTGGAACAGATGAAACGCCAATAACCTCCTTGGGATCAGTAACAACTACGACCTTGGATGCAACTGTTGTTTCTGGTGAAATCTATTATTGGAGAGTGATTACTACGGATAGTCAAGGAAATACGAGCCAATCTGAAATTTTTGAGTTCAGAGTTAATTAATTCTCTAAAAATTACCATCTTGCTTATTCTATAATTAGGCATATAATGGGTTTAAAGAATTATTTGCATTTTTTTGATGAAGTAGGAACAGATGAAGCTGGACGAGGTTGCTTAGCTGGACCTGTTACTGCAGCAGCAGTTATTTTGCCCGAGAATTTTAAGAATGTTTTGCTTAACGATTCTAAACAGTTATCAGAGAAAAAAAGAGATTTACTTCGCCCTTTTATTGAAACTGAATCTCAAAGCTTTGGTGTAGCCCATATATATCCAGAAGAAATTGACAAAATCAATATTCTTAATGCCTCCATTTTAGCCATGCAAAAGGCTATTTCACAAATAAACATGGAACCTAAATTTATTATTGTTGATGGCAATAGGTTTAAACCTTATAACAACGTGCCTTATGAGTGCATTGTGAAAGGAGATAGCAAATTTATGAGCATTGCCGCCGCATCGGTTCTTGCAAAAACATATAGGGATGAGTATATGGAGAAAATACATTTGGAATTTCCTATGTACAATTGGAAAAAAAATAAAGGATACCCAACAAAGGAACACCGCCAGGCAATTAGGGAATACGGAATAACCAAATACCACCGAAAAAGTTTTAGACAATTACCAGAACAATTAAAATTGGACATTTAAAATCATAAATTTGTAGGAAACCCATCAGAATGAAATTTAGAATACCCTTCATTTTTGTTTTTGTATTAGTTCTTAGCTGTAAAGAGCAAAAAAACAATGTTACATCTTTACTTAATTTCATTCCAAAAGAAACAGCCATTCTTATTAAAATAAATGACCACCAAGCTTTTAAAAGTGAGTTGAAAAACAACTCCTTTTTAAAAGAACTGGAACAAACGCAAGTTTTTAAATCCGTTCACAATAAAATCAAAGGTTTAGATAATATTTCTCCAAGTTCGGAAGGTCTATTGGGTTTTGTTGAAATAGGAAAAGAGAATTTTGAATTTGTCTATGTATCAAATACCAACCCCGACTTTTTTAAATTGGACAATACTCAAAACTTAACTTCTGAAACCTTTAGTTATGAAAATAAGAGTTATGATAAATATGTGTTAGATGGAAATACTTTTTTTAGTTTTAAGCAAGATGATAAAATTATTCTATGTTCATCTCAACTGGTTCTAGAAAATTTAATGCGTTCTTTAAAAGAAATTAAAACTCCCAAAACATTACAAAAATTATATAAAATATCCGCTAAAAATAAATCTGCAACCATATTCATCAACACAAAATATAGCGATGCCGTTATTGCTTCAAAATTATCGGGAAATTCTAAATTAAAAATATCGAAGTTTTCTGATTGGATTTCCATGGACCTTAAAACAGGTCAAAATCAAATTGGTTTTAATGGTATTAGTGTTGCCAATGATTCTTTAAATCATTTTATCAACCTTTTTAAGAACACCAATCCCTTAGCTCCAACAACCCCTCAATTAGCTCCATTGAATTCTAACGCCATTCTTTCTTATACTTTTGATGATTACAGTCAATTTGCTAAAAATCAACAAAAGTACCTAGACCGTTCCACTCCCGTAGATACAATTTTCAATACTGTTGAGGAAATTGGTTTTCTTTTTATAAACTCTAAAAAAGCTATTGTTTTAAAAACTTATGGTTCGGAGAATTTAAATCAATTTTTGAACCAGAACAAAAAAGAAAGTATTGATTATCAAGGAAATGAAATATCAGAATTAAGCTCCTCAACATTTTTGAGCGACTATTTCAATCCCATTATTCAAGACTTTTCCTCTAAATACTTCTCTATTATAGACAATTCATTTTTGTTTGCTGAAGATAGAGAAGCCTTGCAAATTATCATTAGCAATTATAAAAATGGGGCAACTTTTGACAAAAGCGCTGTTTACATTGCTTCCCAAAATGAATTGGCCGAGGAATCTACTATCCAGTTTATTTCCAATTCTAAAGGAGTAGAGAATTTTCTTGAAAGTGACTTTTCTAGCACATTGGTTGCAAATATTAAAAAGTCTGGTTTATCTAAATATGTTTTCGCAGGTCAATTGGTAACGGATAACAATTTTTATCATACTTCTGTAATTGCTCAAAAAATTGAAAAACAAGTCACATCCAACTCAACCTCTCCTCTTTTTACTGTACAACTAGATGCAGATTTAGCAACTAATCCCCAGTTCGTTACCAACCACAGGACAAATAAAAAAGAAGTAGTGGTACAAGATGTAGATAATAATCTGTACTTAATATCTACCGAAGGGAAAGTTCTATGGAAAAAACAGTTGAATTCAAAAATAGTGGGCAAAATTGAGCAAGTAGATATTTATAAAAATGGTAGACAACAATTGGCATTTACTACCAACACCCAATTTTTAATTTTGGATAGAAATGGAAAAGAAGTTGAGCCTTTTAATAAAACTTATGAAGGGGGTAACTTAAATTCTTTGGCGGTTTTTGACTATGAGAAAAAAAAGAATTACCGTTTTGTGGTTACCCAAGGAGCCAAAGTTTTTATGTATAATGGAAAAGGAAATATTGTTGATGGTTTTACCTATACTGATGCCAGTTCGCAAATAATGAATACCCCAAAACATTTTGTAATAGGAAAAAAGGATTATTTGGCTTTTATGCTTAATGACAATACATTAAAAATTCTTAACAGAGTGGGCAAGGACAGAGTTAAAGTGACTGATAAAATTGATTTTTCCAATAACGATATTTATCTCTACAAAAATAAGTTCACCTTAACAGACAAAAAAGGGATTCTGACGCAAATAGATGAAAAGGGTAAAATTTCCAGAGTTAATTTTAACTTAAATCAAGACCATGGAATTGATGCTACCAGCAATACTTTGGTTGTTATGAACGATAATGTTTTGAGTATAAAAGGCAAGAAAGTAGAATTGGAACTTGGCGTATATACCATTCCCAAAATCTTCTACATTTATGACAAAATATATGTTTCTGTAACTGATATTCAAAATCAAAAAATATATCTTTTTGATAGCCAGGCTAAAGCCATTCCAAATTTCCCTGTGTATGGTAACTCCATAATAGATTTAACAGACATGGATAATGACCAAAAGTTAGAATTGGTAGCCAAAGACTTGGAAAACTCCATCATAGTCTATAAAATGAATTGACATAGGCGTTTTATCCAACAACACATTAATCTCTACAACATATACAAATTTCTTCATTATAGCATAGCCATTTTCGTACTTTTAAATAGAACAATTTTTTGTACATTCAAAATCTTATAAAACACTATAATTACATGATTATGAAAACTTTAAACATGCCCTTGAAATTTTTTATGGGCCTTTTTTTTATACTTCTTTTTTGCGGAAGTGCCAACGCCCAGTTTTTAAAAAAATTAGGTAAAAAAGCACAAGAAGCTGCGGAAAGAACTATTGAAAGAAGAGTAGAAGAAGAGTCTTCCAAAAAAACGGACAAGGCATTGGACAGTATTTTAGAACCAGGTTCCAAACAGAAACAACCACAAGCCCCAAGTCCAACTTCTGGCGAATCCAACACTCCCACACCAACTTCACAATCTGGAAATGGAAATAGTGGTGAATCAAACACCAACACATCAAATGAACCTAAATCCCTTACGGTATACAGCAAATTTGATTTTGTCCCTGGTGACAAACCCTTATTTTTTGATGATTTTTCAGCCGACTTTATAGGAGACTTTCCGTCTAAATGGAACACCAATGCCGGGGGAGAAGTAGTAACACTAGGTGAATCTTCTGAAAAATGGTTTGAATTGAAATCTGGGTACAATCTTTTTTTTATTCCCAATGTACCGCAACTTCCAGAAGATTATACTATTGAGTTTGATGTTGAAGCGGTAGGTCTTAGTAGACAAACATCTTCTACCGCCCATCTACGAGTTGATTTAAGTGATAACTACAAATTTAGTGAGGGAGCAAATTTTGCACAAGCACATATTCCTTTTTGTCAATATTCTCCAATAGGTATTACAGTTGAAAACAGAAAAAACAACAAAAGAGAAATATACAGTACTATCAAGGCGGATATTAGGAATGAAGTTTTGAACAGACCGCATATTTCCATTGCCGTAAATAAAGAAAGATATAGAATATGGGTAAATGAAGTAAAGTATGCAGATGTTCCTAAAATGGTTCCTTCTGGAGGAATTTTGCACACTCTTAAATTCCATATGAACAACTTTAAGGATGGTGTGGAACGTATCTTCATTACCAATTTAAAAATTGCTGAAGGTGGAGTAGATCTTAGACGAAAGTTGATTGCCGAAGGTAAAATATCCACAAACGGAATTTTGTTTGATTCTGGCTCTGCAAACATAAAACCAGAATCCATGGGAATCATCCGTCAAATATATCAAGTGTTGGAACAAGATAACAGCATCAATCTAAAAATTGTTGGGCATACAGATTCTGATGGAGGAGATGATGTAAACATGAAGCTTTCCAAAAGTCGTGCAGAGGCCGTTAAAAATGCACTCATACAAGTTTATGCCGTATCTGCTAATCGCTTACAAGCAGAAGGTAAAGGCGAATCTGAGCCTGTTGCAGAAAATGACACGCCAGATGGTAAAGCACAAAATAGAAGAGTAGAATTTATAAAAATCTAAATAGCACAGTATGAAAAATAAAATAATATTCTTAGCATCTGTATTTCTTTTTGTTCTTGGAACCAAAGCACAAGATAGTTGTAGCACGTATTATCCAATGGTAGAAGGGGCAACTTTTCAATACACCAATTATGGAAAAAAGGGGAAAGAAGAGGGTAAAATCAATTATTCAATTACAAATGTTTCTTCTAGCGGTTCTGGAACCAGTGCTACAATGAGCATGAATCTTTTAGATCAAAAGGGTAAAGAAATCTATGCTACTGATTATGGGTTCAGCTGTTCTGACAATATAGTTAAGATTGATTATCAATCCCTGATTTCCGACCAAATGCTTTCCCAATTCAAAGACATGGAAATGGAAGTTACTGGCACTAATATAGAATTACCAAATAGCCTAGGTGTTGGTCAAGAATTAGAAGATGCCAATGTAGCCTTAAAAATAGATATGGGAGGTATGAATATGAAAATGAATGTAGATACCGTTAATAGAAAGGTTGAGAAAAAAGAATCTGTTACTACTCCGGCTGGTACTTTTGACTGTTATGTTATATACAGTGAAAACATAACAAAAATGACTATGATGAACAAAACCTTTCCCAATAGATTATGGTTGGCTGAAGGTATAGGCATGGTAAAACAAGAAAGTTATAATCAAAACGGGAAATTAATGTCCAGTAGCGTATTAACTGAATTTAGTAAATAATAGCTCATTATTCTATAAAACAAAAAACCGAAGTCTAGGCTTCGGTTTTTTGTTTTATAATTTCTGCTTCAAATAAATTACAGAAATGCTTCAATAGTTTTTCTTTAACCTCAGCTTCGGAGATTTCTTGCTTATTTAGTTCCACATTTAGAGAGGTAACAGCCTTGTTTTTAATTCCACAGGGAATCATCATATCAAAATAACCTAAATCGGTATTTACATTGAGTGCAAAACCATGCATGGTAACCCATCTGCTGGCTCGTACGCCCATAGCGCATATTTTACGAGCAAAAGGGGTTCCAACATCTAACCAAACTCCTGTTTCCCCTTTGGAACGGTCCGCTTTAAGGCCATACTCCGCTAGGGTCAATATTACCATTTCCTCTAAATACCGCAGGTATTTATGAATATCTGTAAAGAAATTGTCTAAATCCAGAATGGGATAACCAACAATTTGACCAGGGCCATGATAGGTAATATCTCCGCCTCTATTTATTTTATAAAAAGTAGCACCTTTTTTGGCTAGCTGTTCCTCATTTGCTAACAAATTAGAAATATCTCCACTCTTTCCTAAAGTGTACACATGGGGGTGTTCTACAAACAAAAAATGGTTGGGAGTTGGCACTTGGTCATCTTCCCTTCTATTCTTAATTTTTATGTTCAAAGTCTCTTGGAAGAGTTTTTCTTGATAGTCCCAAGTTTCTTTATAGTCTTTATGACCTAAATCCTGTAAAACAAGCTTTTTGTTCATAGAATACAAAGATACAAAGACCACCTAAGATTAGCTCCTAGGTGGTCGTCTTTGATAAAAAAATCATATCTAATCTTCCAATTCTACCTCTATGTTCAAAGCCTCTGGATTTTTCATATACTCCAAAAACTCTAACTCATAAATAAGAGTTTTACCATCGGCACTATAAGTAGCTTCCTCAATGGAGGATGATTTTACTCGTCTGGGAAAATGATATTTTAAAGTATAAGAAGAGCCCGACAGAAACATTTCTGAGCCAGCTAAACTATCCAAGCTTTGCTTATGCAGTTCTTCATCAACTATTTTGGCCTTTCTAGAAAAAGTATTCTTTATAAAAGAATAACTCACTTCTGTACTCTGCTTTTCATTTCCAAAAGGACTTTGGGCATTGGAGTCACCAGCAGCGGGGTTTAAGGCACTTGCATTCTGAAATGTATTGAACATATCACCAACTTCATTAATCTTTTTAAACTGGGAGTACATCTCAAACTTCATTTCCTTAGTTTCTGGATTCATAACCATGTGCATATTAAATGGTTCCAGTTTTTTCAATTTTTCTTGATCTTCCAATGGCAAGGTGGCTATACTATCTTTCTTTTCTTCTAAAAAATCCTTAAAAGAAATTATTGAATCTATAGCTTTTTCATTGCTATTAGAAATTTCATCACCCGCCATTTCCATAAGTTCGGAACCATCAAAATTTATGGATATTTTTCCAGAACCATCTTCTTCAAAAAAAATCTCTTCGGTAAAATTACAGGCAATAAAAAGGCTCGCGAATACCATCACGACCAATACATATACTTTTTTCATAATTATTTTAGTTCGGGTTATTTAGGATTACAAGCGCTCCTATAATTCCGGGCACCCATCCACAAAAGGTTAAAAGTAGTACAATAAAAAAAGAACCACAACCTTTTCCGATAACCGACAAGGGAGGAAACAAAATTGCCAATAATACTCTCCAGAAACTCATTTTTTTTTGATTTTTGACCTGCCCGATAGTTCAGGCGGGTTGATGTACTTATTTGACGCAAATTTACAAGACTTGTTACAAAAACCTTTAAATTTAGCTTCACACAATCAAAGAAATGAAACATCTAGTTCAACTTATCTTTCTAATAACAGTTTGCAATCTTCATGGACAATTCTCATTTGAAGGTAAAGTTGAAACCAGTACGAAGAACAAAACAGTTTACCTTTCCATAATTGAAGATTATAGAAAACTATCTAGAACCTATTTAGAGCAGATTATTAAAAAGACGACGGCAGACTCTTTGGGATTTTTCAAATTTGAAGGAAAAAATCTTTTATCAGAAAATAGAATATATAGGATTCATGTAGATGAATGCCCTGATATGGAAAAGGATTCCAATCACTTTTTTGGCCAATGCAGCAATACCAAAAGTATTTTGTTCATAGCCAATAACCTAGATACCATTGTCTTTCCAGAAACATCTGGCCAAGAGGTTCTTTGTGATATCACTTCAACCAACCCAAAATCTGACGCCCTTCTACAAATTGATGCCATGAAAGAAGAAATGGCATATGATTTTGCAGATTATAGAAGTGAGGCCAATAGGAAACTAAATTCAAAAAAATGGTTTTCTACATTTCAAGAATATGGAAAAACAATAGAAGAACCACTGGTTGAATTATATATCTATGATTTTTTATCTGACAGAAGAAATGAAACATATGATTATTACCTGCATGACCTTTCCAACAATTTATATTACGATGAACTTTTAGAAAGATTAAATGCAACACATTCCAATACTTTTTTTACCCATCTTTATGAAACAGAGCTTACAGCTGACAAACAATTAGTATCTTTTAAAAACCCTTCATTCATAAATTGGAAATGGGTTCTAGGATTGCTTTTGGGTCTTTCTCTAATACTAAATATTGTACTTTTTGTAAAACAAAGAAAATATGGCAAAAGAAAAAAAGATTATTCTCTTGAGAAATTAACGCAGCAAGAACAAAAAATAGTGGCTCAAATATTAGACAATAAAACAAATAAAGAAATTGCTGCAGATATGTTTATAAGTCTAAGTACGGTAAAGTCACATATCAACAACCTTTATAAAAAACTGAATGCAACTACCAGAGAGGATATTAAGCGTATTTTTTCTTAATTATAATCAATTTCAACCTAGGTCTAGTCCTTAATTCAACCCTAAACTATTTATCTCAATACTTCTTTTTATAGAATTTTGGTAGCATAACCTTAAAAATATTCTATGAAAATCCTATTATTAGTTACATCATTTATCCTTAGTTGTAACCCCTTATTATCACAGAAAACAAATCAAGAAATCCTTATGGATGATGGCAGGCAATTTTTAATTGGAAAAATTGATGTTGATGGTTTAAAATCTGACTCCTATAAAACTTGGTACAACAACAATTATGAAGCATACAATGTGGATATGGTTACAACTGAGAAGCTTAAAAACAAATTAGCTTCTTATAAAATTTTACTTTTTATGGGCACCTGGTGCGGAGACAGTAAAAGAGAAGTGCCAAGATTTCTTAAAATTTTAAACAAGGCAAACTTTTCCATGGACAACTTTAAAATGGTAGCTTTAGATAGAAGAAAAGGGTTATACAAAACAAGCCCTACAGGTGAAGAATGGGGACTACAAGTTAAAAGAGTTCCCACGTTCATTTTTCTAAAAGACGGAAAAGAAGTAGGAAGAATTGTTGAAAGTCCCATAGAATCTTTAGAAAAGGACATGTTAACAATCATCAATCAAAATGCTTATACTCCAAACTATTCAGATTCAATGAAGTCCGAATAATTTTAAAGGCTCTTGACTTAATTAAAGCGCAAAAGTGTAATTTTGCGCTTTAATTTTTTAGGTATGCAATTGTCGGAACAAGAAATCGTAAGAAGAGAAAAGCTGGATAAGCTAAGGGAATTGGGAATTAACCCATACCCAGCAGCATTATTCCCATTAAATACAACATCCAAAAACATTAAGGAGCAGTATGTAGAGGGAAAGAAGGTTGTTATTTCTGGTCGATTGATGTCCAGAAGAATTCAAGGAAGTGCCTCTTTTGCCGAGTTGCAGGACAGTGATGGGCGCATTCAAGTCTATTTTAATAGGGATGAAATTTGTCCCGGTGAGGATAAAACTCACTATAACGATGTCTACAAGAAATTACTTGACATTGGTGATATTATAGGAATTGAAGGGGAACTTTTTACCACCAAAGTTGGAGAGAAAACCGTTATGGTAAAGCAATTTACTTTATTGAGCAAAGCTCTACGACCTTTACCTCTACCTAAAGTTGATGCAGATGGTAATGTTTTTGATGAATTTAATGACCCAGAGCAACGCTACAGGCAGCGTTATGTAGATTTGGTTGTTAACCCATCTGTAAAGGAAACCTTTATCAAGCGTACAAAAATCACTAATAGTATTCGTCAATTTTTTAATGATAAGGATTATTTGGAGGTAGAAACACCTATTCTACAACCAATTCCTGGTGGTGCTGCCGCAAGACCTTTTATGACACATCATAATGCGCTGAATATTCCTCTTTATTTGCGTATTGCCAATGAATTATATCTAAAACGTCTTATTGTTGGTGGTTTTGACGGGGTATATGAATTTGCCAAGGATTTTAGGAACGAGGGCATGGACCGTACACATAATCCAGAATTCACAGTAATGGAACTTTATGTTGCTTACAAGGATTATAATTGGATGATGGATACCACAGAACAATTATTGGAAAAAGTGGCCATAGATGCTAATGGAACCTCCAAAGTAACAGTAGGTGAAAATGAAATTGAATTTAAGGCACCATATCCAAGAGTCCCAATTTTGGAAGCTATAAAAATTCATACAGGCCATGATGTTGCTGGAATGGGTGAAGTAGAATTACGAAATGTTGCCAAAAAACTAGGTTTGGAAGTTGATGATACCATGGGTGTTGGTAAATTGATTGATGAAATCTTTGGTGAAAAATGTGAGCATTTTTATATACAACCCACCTTCATTACCGATTATCCAAAAGAAATGAGTCCATTGTGCAAAGAACACAGGAGCAATCCTGCGCTAACAGAACGTTTTGAACTGATGGTAAACGGCAAAGAGCTAGCAAATGCCTATTCAGAGTTAAACGACCCCATTGATCAACGAGAACGTTTTGAGGATCAATTAAAACTTTCAGAAAAAGGGGATGATGAGGCCATGTTTATAGATCAAGACTTTATAAGAGCCCTAGAATATGGTATGCCTCCAACTAGCGGTATTGGTATTGGCATAGACCGTTTGGTTATGCTTATGACCAACAATGCATCTATCCAAGAAGTGCTTTTCTTTCCGCAAATGAGACCAGAGAAAAAAGTTGTGGACCTTAGTGAAAACGAAAAGACAATTTTTGACATCCTTAAAAAGCAAAAAAATATGCCTTTAGGAGAATTAAAAGAAGTTGCTGGACTTAGTAATAAAGGATGGGACAAAGGAATAAAAGGGCTAACAAAACTAGGTCTTGCCAAAGTCATTAAAGAAGAAAATTCCTTAATCTGTGTGCTCCAGGAGTAGCATATATATTCGCATGTAAAATATATTGCAAGTAGCTGATTCTGTGTATTTTTCATAGTTATTTTATACAATAAAGCAGTCAATAAAAACGTTTTATATATAGTGGAACCCCAAATCTGCTTTGTATGAAAAAAATCTACGCTATATGCTTCGGCATTTTTTTATTCTATTCCTGTTCCAAAAGCGAAGCTATTCCAGAAGATGGAACAGATCCAGACCCAGATTCTCCAACAGCTTTAAAAGCATGTTTTACAGTTAACCAAACTGATTTTGAGGTTGGTGAATCTCTTATGATAACCAATTGTTCCAAAGGCGATATTAAAAGTTATCACTATGATTTGGGCAATGGTATTGTTAGTTTAAAAGAAAATCCGGAATTTGTTTTGGAAGAAGAAGGAGATTTTGATATTCTTCTCACCATTACGGATACTAAGGACAAAACCTCCACATCTTCAAAATCTATTTCTGTAACACAACCAATTGAAGCCAATTATATTTTTCCAAATATTGCCTTAGGGTTTAAAGGATTTCCTTTAGAAACTGGACTAACTCCAGATAATAGTATCTATTATTTGGAACTTACGGAAGACCTTATTGGTGTTGGTGGTGCTAAATTATATTACAAGGAATTAGATGCCAACTATGACATAACATTATCCCAATATCTTTTGGACAAGCAATTTAATACCCAAAGTGCGTTTATAAATTTCCTGGCAAATGGCAATGTAAACCTTCATTTTTCTAGAACTTTACCAGACTTTTATGGCACCCACGAGATTACCTTTAATAGTGCTTGGAACTTTATCAACGGATTTAATTCATCTTCTAAACATAGCTATGGATATATATCAGATGGCGTAGATTTCCTTTATTTTGGGACTGAGGTTGAAGATGATATTCATAAAACTTCCGTAGAAAAGAGAAATGCCAATGGTGATGCCTATGAAATTCATTTAAACAATTTTGGCAGTGCAGATGCCATGATAGGCGACATGGTCAAAACAAGTTCTGGCTTTGTAGCATTTGGAGGTGTGTTCACTAAAAATAGTACTGCACCACAAGTAACAGGTTACAAACCTTTATTAGTGTTTTATGATACAGCATTGAATGTAACAACTCATGTGATTTTTGAAAACTCTGTGTTAGACACAAAAATTACTTCCATTAATGATTTAAATGGAACTTACCATTTAGCAGAACTCAGTAATGGAAACTTAGTAATGTACGGAAACGGAGAGCTTATATTGGCAAATTCTTCAGGAACTGAAATAAGTACAACATATTTTGAAGAAACTGCAAACAACCAGGCTTTAATTTCTTTGGGAAATTCATTTATTATTTCCACAGATGGTTATTTAAGAAAGTTTGATGCCAATGGTAGTCAGACCAAGGAATTAAAATATAATGGAAATTATATGCCAGAAATTATTCAAAAAGATGGGCAACTTTTCTTTGTGGCCGGTTATGATACTGTTGAAAACAATATTGATTTGGTGAAATTGTTCTATGCTTCTATAGACAACAATTTAAATCTTATCAATTTAAATGAATAAAAAAATATCTTGTAAAAAAAGGGGAGCAATAGCTCCCCTTTTTTTATTTTCAGAACTTAGGTAAATAGTATAGTTTAGGGGCAACTTTAACACACTATGGATTTCAGCAAAAAAATTGGTCTATTCTTGGGACCCTTGGTATTCTTTATTTTAATTAATCTTCCGTTTTATTTAATTTCAGAAAAAGGAGATGCCGTTGTTGCAGTAGCCGCTTGGATGGTTATATGGTGGATTACAGAGGCGGTTTCTATATCTGTTGCTGCATTGTTACCACTAATTTTATTTCCCTTGCTAAAAATAATGCCCATAGCCGATGTGGGTGCCAATTATGGAAGTCCAATAGTATTCCTATTTTTTGGAGGTTTTGTAATGGCCTTGGCCTTGGAAAAAGTGAATCTTCATAAACGCATTGCCTTAAATATTATTAAACTCACTGGTACAACTCCAAATAAGGTGGTTTTAGGTTTCATGATAGCCACGGGTGCCCTAAGCATGTGGATTAGTAATACGGCCAGTACGGTTGTAATGTTACCAATTGCCATGTCGGTTATTGGGCTTTTGATAAATGACGAAGATGGATTTACAAAAAGCGATAAAAATTTTGCCCTTAGTGTTATGCTGGGCATTGCGTTTTCAGCCAATGCTGGTGGTATAGCCACAGTTATTGGCACACCACCAAATTCTGTCCTGATTGGGCTCCTTGAGAATGAATACAACATTGAGATTTCCTTTTTAAAATGGATGGTCATGGGGTTACCATTTTCAATAGTTATGATAGGGATCAGTTATTTAGTTTTGACAAGATGGATGTTTCCCAACAAGCAATTAAAATTTACTGCATCAAAAGAAGTTATAAATGATGAACTAAAAAAACTAGGTCCTACATCAGGAAAAGAAAAAATGGTGTTACTTATTTTTGGTATCACAGTATTTCTTTGGATTTTTAGAACGCTTATCAATAATTTATTTCCATCATTAGGATTAACAGATACCATCATAAGTATTATTGCGGCAGTTGCCTTATTTGCAATTCCCTATAATATAAAAAAGGGAGATTTTCTTATCCATTGGAAGGATACAGAAAAACTCGCTTGGGGTATTTTAATCCTTTTTGGAGGTGGCTTGGCACTAGCCAAGGGAATGTCTGTTAGTGGTATTGTTGATATGGTCGCTAATGCCATTGCCACAAGTGAAATCAGTATTTTAATTACCGCTTCCTTACTAATACTCTTAATGTTATTTATGACGGAACTCATGAGCAATGTTGCCCTTATCGCTGTTTTAGCTCCAGTTGTTGCTGGTATCGCTATTGGTTTGGAAATTCCTATTCTATATTTATTGATTCCTGTTACAATGGCAAGTAGTTGTGCCTTTATGCTCCCCATGGCAACACCACCTAATGCCATTGTTTTTGCAAGTGGTTATATAAAAGTACACCAAATGGCCAGGGTTGGGATTATTTTAAATATGATAGCCGTTGCCTTATTAATCTTGATGTTTCAATTTGTAATTCCCATTCTTTTTTAAGACTTCATTTTATAAATTATAAAACCCCCATTGGTATGGGGGTTTTAAAGCTAACTAACTCAAAAATTCATAAAATGAAAAATACATCTTATAACTTGGTCCTTGAGTGGAACCAATATTTTTATACAATCCCTTTGTATACTTATAAGACTATATAAAAATTAAAATGTTACAGATTTTTGAATTGTTTAACATAATAATGTGATTCTCAAACTACAATTCATCGAATTTATCGATGAAAAGTTTAAAAAATAGGATGAAATGATTACTTTGTGCTCGTTGCGTAAGGAATACATTACAAACCACATTTTTTTATGGTTTTGCAACAGGAAATATTCCTTATACATCTTAAAGTTTTTTGACAACTATTTATGAAGTAAATTTATTAATATCAAAACCCCCAAAAATTATGTCTAACAAAATAAAAAGCCTACTTTATTTTACCTGCTTAGTAGCAAGTTGCTTTATTTATTATCAAATGGAGCTAGAAACTGAAGTTCCAAAGCAAATGGTGCAGAAAGAATTAAATGATATAGAAACAGAAAATGTTTCTGAAGTAGAAATGGCAAGTTTTGACCATTTCAATTAAAATATTCAACTAGAACTTATACCTATAAGAAAGGGTGCAGACAAATCTGCACCCTTTTTTTATATCTGTTAAAATCCTCACAAAGAATAGACTTAGATTAAACCAAAGTAAAAAAGCAAAGTCATAGATATAACATAAAAAAATAATGGAGATGAAAAAAATATTGGTTACACTATTAGCATTAGTTGGCTATGCATCAATGGCGCAACACGGAGGGCATTCAATTGAAAAAAGAATAGCCATGCATGACATGAACCCAGAACAAGTTGCCACTTTACAGACAAAAAGAATGACATTGGACTTAGAGCTTACTAAAGAGCAACAAAAAGAAATCTATGTTCTTAATTTAGAAAATGCCCAGTTGTTAAAAACTAAAATGGAAGAATGGAAAGCGAAAAAAGAAACTGGTGAACTAAAAAAGCCTTCTTCTGAAGAGCGCTATACCATGCAAAATGCCAAATTGGACCATCAAATTGCACATCAAGAAAAATTGAAACAAATTTTAAATGAAGAGCAATACGCCAAATGGAAAACCATAAAGCATAAAAAGGGTATGTATGCCAAAAAGAAAATGCACGATAAAAGAAAAAGTAAATAAGTTTAAGTTAGTTTTAGTAAAATTAGGGTCACATGAGTATGTGGCCCTTTTTTGTATTAAACTCTTAAGTCTATTTTCTTCTTCTTACCATTTTGAAAACCAAACTCTCATTTTTATTCGTATATAAAATAACTACTGGCCTTTTTATTGTTTCACCTTTAATTTATATTATTATGAAAAAGTCAGTTATTACAGTATGGGTCATTCTACTTACCATTTTTTCAACCACCGCACAAGATAAATACCATTGTACATCAGAAGAATGTGATTTTAAATCAGGGGATACGGTATTCCTTTTTGGAGATGATGTAAAGTTACGTGCCTTACCAGATACCGAATCTAAAGTCATAAAATTATTAAACATAGGTTCAGAATTGGAAATCTTGGAGAAAACACAATTTTCCTGGCCTTATCATGGATTTGACTCTCCTTTTTATAAAGTAAGGTACCAAAACAAAACTGGCTATATTTTGGGTGCATTAATATCCTTGGAAAAGAAAACTCTAAATGGTACAGACTATCTTTTTAGTTTTATGCAACATGATGACAATACCTTTCTAAAGATTCGTAAAATATTATTGGATGGCAGCTATATAGAAACGAAAGTTCGGTTAACACACACTGAGTTTGGTATCACTACAATGAACAATATGGGTATTTCTGGAATCAATGGGGTTTTATTTATTGATTATTACGCCGAAGCCTGTGGCGTACAAGGTGGTGGTATTTACTTTTTTGAACATGAAGGTCGATTGGTGAAAGTTGCTGAACTCTCACAAGTTTCTGATGCTGGTGTCTTCTACCATTGGGAAGAATTTATTTTCCCATCCAATAAAAAAGGAGTTCCTGGTAAAATACTTTATAAAAAGGAAGTTGGTGAATATTATGATGAAGCTACCAATTGGTCCAAAACCACTACAGAAATGCGTGAACTTGCGTGGGAAGATGGTAAGTTAATCCCTAACTATAAGGAAATTAAAAACTAAAAATTATTCCTCATTAAAATTAAAACTACTCAAAGTGCCTCTAATATAAGAGGTACTTTTTATTTTTAAATAAAAGATATAGCCATTAAAAAACTTTTTTTACGGCTTCAATGGTCGCATCCAAATCTTCATAACTAATGGCATCATTTAGAAAATAACTTTCAAATGCACTTGGTGGCAAATAAATTCCTTGGTCTAACATTCCATGGAAATATCTTTTAAAAACTTCATTATTCCCTTTGGCAGAAGAGGCAAAATCAATAACAGGCTCATCAGTAAAATGTACTGAAATCATACTACCATAACGATTTATTTGGTGAGGCACTTCCTTTTCTACCAACACTTTGGAAATACCTTTATGTAAATATTCTGTTTTCTTCGCCAAACTTTCAAAAATTTCAGGAGCATTATTCAATTCGGTCAACATGGCCAACCCGGCACTCATGGCCAATGGGTTTCCACTTAAAGTTCCAGCTTGGTACACAGGTCCTTCTGGTGCCAAATAATTCATGATTTCATCTCTGGCAGCAAATGCGCCAACTGGCAACCCACCTCCAATGACTTTTCCAAAACACATAATATCCGCATCTATGCCCAAAGCTTCTTGCGCTCCTCCTTTACCTAGCCTAAAGCCGGTCATTACCTCATCAAAAATCAATAGAATTCCCTCTGCAGTACATAAATCCTTTAATCCATTGATAAACTCATCGGTTGGGATAACACACCCCATATTCCCCGCAACAGGTTCTATAATCACTGCAGCAATTTCATTTTTATTGGCGTTTGTTAGTTCTATGACACTCTCCAAATCATTATAATTGGCTAACAATGTATCCTTAGCAGTTCCTTGGGTCACTCCTGGGCTATTTGGACTTCCAAAAGTTACTGCGCCACTCCCAGCCTGAATCAAAAAAGAATCTGAATGACCATGATAGCAGCCTGCAAATTTTATGATTTTATCTTTTCCTGTATATCCACGTGCCAAGCGTACAGCACTCATACAGGCTTCTGTTCCACTATTTACAAAACGAATTTTATCAATATTAGGCACCATGGAAACGGCCAATTGTGCCAACTCTGTTTCTATTTCAGTTGGCATCCCAAAGGAGGTTCCCTTTTGTGCCTTTTCTATGACCGCATTTATAACTGGCTCATAGGCATGCCCCAAAATAAGTGGCCCCCAAGATGCGATATAGTCTATAAATTTATTTCCGTCCTCATCATAGAAATAAGCTCCTTTAGCCTCTTTTACAAAAATGGGGTCGCCACCAACCGCTTTAAAGGCTCTAACAGGAGAATTTACCCCTCCAGGAATGTACTTTTTGGCCTCAGCAAATAGGGCACTGCTTCTTTGGTATATCATAGTTTATTAACTCTCTCTGTTTTTACGGTAAGCTCTTGCCCAACGGAAATTAAACTACTTGTCATTTTGTTTAATTTCATAAGCTCTGGAACAGAAATAAAATATTTTCTGGAAATGGAGTAAAGTGTATCTCCTTTTTTTACTATGTGCGTTATATAATCATAGGTCTTTGGTGCAATCTGCACAATGTCATTACTCTTCATAATTTCATTGTCATATTTATATAACTGGTATTTCTCTATTAAAGCAATCAACTTTTGGGGATACTTTTTATCGGTGGCATATCCTGCCTCTCTTAATCCCTTGGCCCATTTTTTATAGTCATCACTTTTGTAATCAAACAGAAAAGCATAACGTGCCCTAGATGACAAGAATTCTGAATGATCCCTAAAAGATAACATGGGATGTACATACTTTCTAAAACACTCTCCTTTTTCATCATCATCATGCAACTCATATTCCCCGTACCACCCTCTATGGCACTTTATTCCAAAATGATTGTTTGTTTTACGTGCTAGCTCTCCCCTACCTGCACCACTTTCCAATATTCCTTGGGCAAGTGTAATACTTGCAGGAATGCCATATGCGCGCATCTCAGATTGCGCCAAGTCTGCAAATGTATTAATGTATTCATCTACAGAAGAAATATTGAATTCAACAAACTTGTCTCCAAAATCGGGTAAAGGATGTTCGCCATTTTTTTCTACAGTAACGGTATTTCCATGGGTTTTGTGTTTTGTTTTGAGGTCATCCCCATAAACAGATTTCTTTTTTGCGCCACAGCTTGTTAGAACAAGACCAATAATGAAAAGGATACTTATTTTTTTAATCATATTTCCAATAATGGAAGGTTTTTACTTCCTAAAGTTAAATTCATTCCAGCTATTCCCTGCAAACCACCACTATGTATGGCAAGAATTTGGGTGTTTGGTTTAAAATGGTCTTTTCTTACCATATCTAAAATACCAAAAATCATTTTTCCTGTATAGACAGGGTCTAATGGAATTTCTGTTTTTTCCTTAAACCAATTTATAAAGGTGACCAATTCTTTGTTGACCTTGGCATAACCTCCAAAATGATAATCCGTTATTAGCTTCCAATTTTCTTTGCCGGCAAATTTACGAATATCTTCTTTTATAAAATTTCCCTTTAAAGCAGGAAACCCTAAAACCTCTTGACTACTATCCGATGAATTGATTATTCCAGTTAAGGTGCCGCCTGTTCCCACACTGCAACAAACAATATCAAAGTTTTTATCGGTATCAGTCAAAATCTCCTCGCAACCTTTTATAGCAAAATCATTTGTCCCTCCTTCAGGTAACACATAAAATGTTTCAAAATCCTTAAGCAAATTCTTTAAAAATGTTGGTGCATCTTTTTCCCTATATTTTTCTCTAGTTACAAAAACAAATTCCATTCCATGCTTATATGCCAAAGCCAAAGTTGGGTTTTGTTGCCATGTATTTGTCAATTCATCGCCCCTAATTACCCCAATAGTTTTAAATCCATGTTCCTTTCCTGCACAAGCAGTGGCAGCAATGTGGTTGGAATAAGCCCCTCCAAATGTCAAAATATCTTTAAAACCTTTAGCTTTTGCCTCAATAAGATTGTATTTAAGCTTACGGTATTTATTGCCAGAAATTATTGGGTGCAATGTATCCTCTCTTTTAATAATAAGAGAAATTTGTTTTTGCTCTAAAATTGGAAGAAAAACTTGCTGATTTATAACTGTCACATTAGGTTCAATAAGAACGCCAAAGATATTTAATAAAGCTTAAGGGACTGCGATCACTTAAATAGTTCAAATTTCTTTCGTTCAGATATGCTTCTCGCTCAAAGCTTATATTTTGGTATGCCTTATAACTATCAAAATATATTAAACATTTTATAAACCACTCCACAATATATAAAACATAAAAAGGCAAAATAAGAAGTTCTCGTTGTTGAGCTAGGTGAATCCTTTCATGGTTTATTAGAACCGTATCTTCTTTTAGAGATGGATTCTTAAGAAAGATAAAAGGCCAAAGCGATAGGCCAACGTAATTTTTGTAAAAAAAATGTCTAAAAACTAAAATCATAGAACGCTTACAGAACTTTATACTATAAAGATACTACTGAAAAATACCAAAAGTGTGCCAAATTAGTTTTCTTACCAACAAATCGGGTAAAGCACACTCTCATGGAAAAAGTATTGCCAGTAAAGGGTATAAACGAATTGACTTCTAAGTTATTAACCAATAATACCTTAATTTTATATGTATGAAAGAAATTCTACCCATAGAGGAGGGTGATTTTTATTTGTCTCCAGAAGGATATAGAGTATTTACTGAAAAATATCATTTAAAAAGAGGATATTGCTGTGAAAGCAATTGTCGCCATTGTCCCTATGGGTATAATGTTAAAGCCAACTAAAGATAAGATACTTGCCATTTGTTCGGCATGGTTTTTGAGATTTATTATGGAGTAAAATACATCCTTGTTAACTAAAAATAAAATTGTTATGAAAAAAATGAAAGCACTCTTTTTGCCCATGTTGGCATTGTTCCTTTTAGGCTCTTGTGTTAGTGTACGTGTGGCATCTGACTATGATAAAGAAGCAGATTTTAACTCGTACAAAACCTACGCCTTTTACAAAACTGGAATAGACAAAGCACAAATATCTGATTTGGACAAAAAAAGAATTTTGAAGTCCATTGATGCTGAAATGAGTTCAAGAGGTTTTGTGAAATCTGGAAATCCCGATTTATTGGTAAGTATTTTTACCAAAGAAAAAGAACGTGTGGATATCTACAACAACTATTGGGGTGGTCGTTTTGGTTGGGGCTGGAATCCTTATTATTGGGGGCCAGGCATGTACGGGAACAATGTCCATACCAGAACAGAAGGTTCTTTGTATATTGATTTGATAGATACCAAAAATAAAGAATTGGTATGGCAGGGAAAAGGGGTTGGTACTCTGAGCAATTCCCAAAACATTGAAAAGAAAGAAGAACGCATAAGAGAGTTTGTTTCTCAAATATTGCAAAATTATCCTCCTGGATTGGCTTCAAACTAAAAAATACAAACCGCCCAATGGGCGGTTTTTTATACTCTAGTTTTTACTTTTAAAAATATCTGACGTTTCTAGAACTGGATTTTCATTATAAACCAAGGTCCATCCCATAGAATTGGTGAGTACATACAATTTAGAAAGCTCACTCAACAACCTGTTTTTAGCATTAGATTTTAAGGTAGAGGCTTCCACATTTTTAAGTAAAGAGGCATTTACATTGTTCTTTATCTTATTATAATCTGCAGCTTCAAAAGGATTTAAATAATCTGCCGAAACATCATAATATTCAAAATCTGGATTAATTTTTATTTCGGGCTCTGGAATACTTTTTATAAAGAGTGTCTTGTCAGTTTCATTTACTTCATATTCAATCTTGCCTAAATCATATGCAATAGTTACATCTGCATTTACAACTACCAATGCCCTTTTATCCGCCTTGAGCAGAGCCCCAAACAGTTCTTTGGAATCTTTGTAATTATAAACTTCAGCAAAATGACCTTCGGTCACAATTAATTTGGAAACATTTTCTATCTGTTGCTGAATAAGCATTGAGTTCTCTTCAAGAATTGCTTTCTCGCTTTTATAATTGGCACATGACCTGTAAATCAAGACCGACACCAATGCGATAATTATCCCTATTAATACTCTTTTCATTTATCGCAAATTATTGCCTATTTAAAACTGAATATTTGGACACCTTTCTTTAAGATACGTAATTTTCTTTTGTAGCGATTCTTTAAATTTTTGATGCTCTTCCGAATCAGAATTAAAAGGCCTGTGGGCTAATCCTTTTTGAATGGTTTCCACCTCATCCATAATAGCATAATTTTTCTCTGAAATCCATACTTCTTTGAATTTTTCCCAGATATAATCTATAGCCAGTTCATTGGGGTGCACCATATCTTTGGCATAAAAACGATAGTCTCTAAGTTCGTCCATCATAATTTCATAAGAAGGAAACCCTTCGACTTCATTCTTGGTATCAGCCACATTGTTTAAGACCTGATAGATCGCAGCAATTAAATGTGCTTTGCTTCGCTGATTCTCTACAAAACCATCCTTTAAATGACGTACAGGAGAAATAGTGAAAATGATTTGCGCTTGGGGGTTTGCTGATTTAGTGAGTGAAACTATATTCACCAAGCTTCTCTTAATTTCCTCAATTGATAATAACTCTTTTTTAAACTCCTTTTGAGGAAATTTATGGCAATTAGCAACAATTTTATCTGTTTCTAGTCGGCGATAAATCCAAGCCGTACCCAACGTAATGGTAATATGCGTAGACTTATTTATTTGTTCTTTTGTTTGTGTTAGGGCACCATTCAAGTCTTGAATCAATTCATTCTTGGACCTTGCCGATAAATCTGAATGTGCGTCAAAACACAACCATTTTCCATTGTTTTCAAAAACTTCTTCTTCAGAATATTTTTGGTCTTCGACAGCCCTTTTGATAAGGTTTTCAACAGCCAAAGGATGAAACAAGATTCCAAAAGGATTTTGAAAGATTTGAAACTTAAAATAGTCTAGTTTTCTTCCTATATTCTCTACAAAGCAAGAACCCAAAAGCAACATCTTACTATCATAATCTATTTGATTACTCGCTTTTTTTAAAGGAATTTTAGTTTGTAGTTTCATTAGGAAATGTATTCCATCACTTTTTCCAATGCTTCTGGAATTCCTGCAGGATTTTTACCTCCCGCAGTTGCAAAGAAGGGTTGTCCCCCTCCACCTCCTTGAATGAATTTTCCAAGTTCACGAACTATAGTGCCAGCATTCAAATCTTTAGAAGCAACCAGTTCTTTGGAAATATAACATGATAATAATGCTTTACCCCCTTGGTCGGTTGCAAATAACAAAAAGAGATTGTCTTTGTTATTGCCCATTTCAAAAGAAAGGTCCTTAATCCCCGCTGAATCCAAATCTAATTTTTTTGCCAAAAATTGGACTCCATTTACGTCTGTCAGTTCATTCAACAAATCACCTTTTAAATTTTTGGCCTTATCCTTTAAAAGTGTTTCTACTTGTTTTTTGAGTTTTACATTTTCATCCTGTAAAGATTCAACAGCCTTTACAGGGTCTTGTGCATTATTGAGTAAATCCTTAATTTCAAACAAGGCTCTATTACTCTTAAAATAGAATTCCTTTACAGCATCAGAGGTTATAGCTTCTATCCTACGAATCCCAGACGCAACAGCTCCTTCGGACGTAATTTTAAAGTGCCAAATATCTCCTGTATTTTTTACATGAGTTCCACCACAAAGCTCAATAGATTGCCCAAACCGAATGGTACGCACGGCATCTCCGTATTTTTCTCCAAACAGGGCCATTGCGCCTTGCGCCATTGCTTCTTTGATTGGTATATTTCTATTTTCTTCTAGAGGCAACTGACCTTCTATACGGGCATTTACAAAACTTTCCACATCCCTTAACTCCTCAGTGGTCAATTTAGAAAAATGCGAAAAATCAAAACGCAAATATTTTGAGTGTACAGCAGAACCTTTTTGTTCCACATGTGTTCCCAAAATTTCTCGCAAAGCTTGATGCAATAAATGCGTGGCAGTATGGTTGCTTTCTGTTCGTTGCCTTTGCATTTTATCAACCACAGCTTTTAAAACTAGAGTTAAGTCCTTGGGTAGATTTTGTGCAAAATGTATAATTTCGTTATTCTCTCTTTTTGTATCAACAACATAGACCACATCTCCATTTGGAGCCTCTAAATATCCTTTATCTCCTACTTGTCCCCCTCCTTCAGGATAAAAAGGAGTGATGTTGAATACCATTTGATATTGCTCTCCATCCTTTTTACTGGTTACCTTTCTATATTTTACCAATTTTACACTAGCCTCAAGCGTATCATACCCAATGAATTCTTGCACAGGGTCTTTCATTAAGATAGTCCAATCATCTTTGGAAACCTCCGAAGCTGTTCTAGATCTATTCTTTTGTTCCTCTAATGCCTTTTTAAAACCATCTTCATCTAGCTTATACCCTTTTTCATCAAGAATTAAAGCAGTTAAATCTATAGGGAATCCATAAGTATCATAAAGTTCAAAGGCTTTTTTACCATCTACTACTTTTCCATTTGTAGATTTTATTACGCTATCCAAAAGTACCAAGCCTTGCTCCAAGGTATTTAAAAAAGAATGCTCTTCCTCCTTAATTACGTTCTCTATTAATTGAAATTGCTCCTTTATCTCTGGGAAAGCTTTTCCCATAGTTCCGCTCAGAACTTTTACCAAACGGTAGATAAATGGTTTTTTAGCATCTAAAAAAGTAAACCCATAACGAACAGCACGTCTTAAGATCCGTCTAATGACATAACCAGCCCCTGTATTGCTGGGCAACTGTCCATCAGCAATGGAAAAAGCAACGGCACGCACATGATCTGCTATGACTCTAATAGCAATATCCGCTTCCTCATTTTTACCATATCTATGATTTGTAATGGTCTCTATTTCCCTAATCAAGGGTGTAAAAACATCTGTGTCATAATTAGATTTTACTCCTTGCAACGCCATACACAAACGCTCAAATCCCATGCCTGTGTCCACATGTTTATCAGGTAGGTTTTCCAATTTTCCATTGGCCTTTCTATTGTATTGCATAAAGACCAAGTTCCATATTTCTACCACTTGTGGATGGTCTTGGTTTACCAAAGAAGCACCAGATACTTTGGCTTTTTCTTCATCAGAACGAATATCCACATGAATTTCTGAACAAGGGCCGCAAGGACCTTGATCTCCCATTTCCCAAAAATTGTCCTTCTTGTTCCCCATGATAATTCTATCCTCTGGGACAATAGCTTTCCACAAATCATGCGCCTCCTTATCCATTTTCAACTTATCAGCATCATTACTGCCTTCAAAAACGGATACATACAAAGCGTCCTTGTCTATTTTGTAAACTTCAGTCAATAGCTCCCAAGCCCATTGGATGGCTTCTTTCTTAAAATAATCTCCAAAACTCCAATTCCCCAACATTTCGAACATGGTATGGTGGTATGTGTCTCTACCAACTTCTTCCAAGTCATTATGCTTCCCACTTACTCTAAGGCATTTTTGAGAGTCAGTCACTCTTTTATTATTGGGGACCGTATTTCCTAAGAAAAACTCTTTAAATTGGTTCATTCCCGCATTGGTAAACATTAAGGTTGGGTCATCCTTAATGACCATAGGCGCAGAAGCTACAATCTTGTGGTTCTTGCTTTTAAAAAATTCTAAAAATTTTAATCTTACTTCTTGGGATTTCACACCTATTGGTTTTTAAAATAATTCTCTGGAATCAAACGTTTAAGTATTACAGTCATTTTTAGTGAAAAAAGACAAGGTTTTCCTAAATTTAACGTTCAATGCAAAACAATTTTTATATTTGTTTCTCTCGATAAAATGCAAGCACAAAAATAGAACAAAATACATTTATGTCTAAAGTAAAATATTATTACGATCCAGATACTCTCTCTTACCGAAAGATTGTGCCTAAAAAAACCAAAAAATATAGAAATATTTTTCTATTTCTAATAGGTTCTTTCTTTTTTGGGCTTATAGGGCTTACATTGTTATTAAATACTAATCTTGTTAATACACCAAGAGAACTTTCTCTGCAAAGAGAGGCCAAAAATTATGAACTTCAATTTGAGTTGCTCAACAAAAAGATGCAACAAATGGAGCAGGTATTGGCAAATGTTGAAGAAAGAGACAACAATATTTATAGACTATATTTTGAAGCCAATCCTATACCAGAGGAACAAAGGCGCGCAGGTTTTGGTGGTATAAATCGATATAAATCTTTGGAAGGGTTTAATAATTCTGATATGATTATTTCTACAACTCAGCGATTAGACATTATCCAAAAACAATTGGTAATACAATCCAAGTCCTTAGATGAAATTACAGTTCTTGCTGAAGAGAAAGAAAAGCTTTTAGCAGCTATTCCTGCTATACAACCCGTTAGAAATGAAGACCTAAAAAGAATGGCATCTGGATATGGATGGCGTTCCGATCCTTTTACAAAGGCAAGGAAGATGCACTGGGGAATGGATTTTACTGCCCCAAGAGGTGTCCCAATTTATGCAACCGGTGATGGAAAAGTAACCCGTGCAGACAATAATTCTTCTGGTTATGGAAAACATATTAGAATAGACCATGGATACGGCTATATTAGTCTTTATGCCCATATGAGCAAATACAATGTTAGAAAAGGGCAAAAAGTAAAACGTGGTGATCTTATTGGTTTTGTAGGCAGCACAGGGCGTTCTGAAGCCCCACATGTTCACTACGAAATCTTTAAAGATGGTGAACGTATTAACCCCATTAATTTTTATTATGGAAGTTTATCCCCGCAAGAATTTGAAAACTTGCTGAAATACGCTTCACAAGAAAATCAATCACTGGATTAGATGTACATAGAACTTCCTGAAAAAAGATATTATGGTATTGGCGAAGTCGCCAAAGCTTTTGGCGTAAATACTTCTTTGATACGTTTTTGGGAAAAAGAGTTTGATGTGCTTCAACCAAAAAAAAATGCCAAGGGAAATAGAAAATTTACTCCTCAGGATATAAAAAATCTTCAACTCATCTATCATCTTGTAAAAGAACGTGGGTTTACGTTGGAGGGAGCCAAAACGCACTTAAAAGAGGAAAAAAAGAAAACATTATCCAATTTTGAGGTAATCCGAAAGCTAGAAATGGTAAAAACAGAGCTTATAAAAATAAAAAATCAATTATAAACAATAACCATTAAAACACTAACTATGAAAAAATGGCTAATTCCATTAATTATTATCGCTGTCATTGTATTTGGAATTTATCAATGGGCAGTAGGGTTCAATAATACCGCTGTTGAATATGAGGCAGATGCAAAAACCGCATGGTCCAATGTAGAAAGTTCTTACCAACGTAGAAACGACCTTATTGGCAATTTGGTAAAAACTGTGCAAGGTGCAGCAGATTTTGAGCGTGGTACATTGACCGATGTTATTGAGGCAAGAGCAAAAGCTACTTCCACAAATATTGACGCAAACAATTTAACCCCAGAAAATATGGCCGCTTTTCAACAAGCGCAAAGTGGACTAACTGGAGCATTGAGCAAATTAATGGTGGTAGTGGAACGTTATCCCGATTTAAAAGCCAATCAAAATTTCTTGGAATTGCAATCGCAATTGGAAGGAACAGAAAATAGAATCAATGTCGCAAGAGACCGTTTTAATGAAAAAGTAAACATCTACGATATACATACCACCAAATTCCCTGGAAAATTATTGGCAGGTTGGTTCGGTTTTGAAGAAATGGCACGTTACGAAGCTGCTCCAGGCTCTGAGAATGCACCAGATGTGAATTTTGATTTCAACTAGGACATGTCTAACAAGGTAGAAGATTTTTTAACTGCTGAAGAAGAGCAAGAGATTGTTAGCGCCATTCTTGAAGCAGAAAGAAATACTTCTGGGGAAATACGGGTACATATAGAATCTACCTCTAAAATAGGCCCTTACAAAAGAGCCCAAGAAGTGTTTCACTACCTAAAAATGGATAACACCAAAGAAGATAATGGGGTTTTGCTTTATGTTGCTGTGGAAGACAAAAAGTTTGTTATTTATGGAGATAAAGGTATTGACAAGGTTGTTCCAGAAAATTTTTGGGATACTACCAAGGACCTTATTCAATCTCAATTTGTAAAAGGAAATTTTAAACAAGGAATTGTAGAGGGAGTTTTGGCCACTGGCAAGGAATTACAAGCTCATTTTCCATGGAAACACAATGATACAAACGAACTAAGTAATGAAGTATCTAAAGGTTAATCTTCTTCTTTTTCTATGTTGTGTTTCTCTTCAGGCACAATTTAAGATTCCTGAAAAACCAACACTGCAGACCAGTGTTTACGATTATGTCAACCTTTTATCTGCTTCCCAAAAAAGCTCTTTAGAGCAAAAATTGATTCGCTATTCTGATAGCACCTCAACCCAAATTGTTGTTGCTGTAATAAATTCTACTGAAGGAGAGAACATTAATTACCTAGGTGCCCAATGGGGAGAAAAATGGGGTATTGGGCAAGCTGATAAAGACAATGGAATACTAGTCCTCTTAGCCAAAGGCGACAGAAGAATTGCCATAAATACAGGCTATGGAGTGGAAGGTTCTTTAACCGATGCCATGTCCAAGAGGATTATAGAAGGTGTAATTATTCCAGAATTTAAAAAAGGTGACTATTACAATGGTCTTAGCAAAGGTTCGGATGCGATTTTCCAAACCCTTAATGGTGAATTTGAAGAGGAACGTGTCTTTGGAAATGACACCAGTTTTCCACTGGAATCACTTTTACCTATTATTATATTCTTTGTGATTTTTATTATACTATCTCGTAGAAACAAACGAAATGGTGGAGGTAAAAATGGCGGCAAACGTTCCACAGGAATGGATTTATTGGACATTATTATCCTGAGCAATATGGGTCGTGGAGGCTATCGTTCTGGTTCATCTGGAGGTGGATTTGGAAGTGGCGGTGGTTTTGGTGGTGGCTTCGGCGGAGGTGGCTTTGGTGGTGGTGGTGCATCTGGAGGGTGGTAGGCTTTAATTGTAATCTTCGTAAGCAACCTTTTTTTCTTTTGGAGTCTTATTAATATGATAAAAAAAGCAATAGTACTTTTATACGTTTTATGTGCAGGTTTTTGCTGTAAAGAATCCAATGAAAATGATTGCTCAACGGTACTTTGCATAGCAAACCTTCAAACAGTATCTCTTATAATTATCAATGCCGATACAAATGAAAATGTATTCTCTTCGGAAACATATTCAATAGAAGATGTAACCATTACAGGAGGAAAGAATGATATAACTTTAGAACTCTTTGACAATTCTGAAACCATCTTTTTACAATTCTCAGACAATTTTGATGTAGGCACATATAATTACTCTATTTCCATTGGTAATGTGAACAATTTTAGTCTAAGTTTTGAAACTGAAAGAAGCCTACCAGGGGGTTGTTGTGGCAACACATTAACAATTAAAACCATTGATGTAGAAGGAATAATACACAACTTTGATTATTCCAATCAAATCCCTACAATCCTTGTAGAATAAGAAAAGGAGAACTTCTTACTTCTTCCTCATAAAAATAGAAACGGGCACTCCACTAAAATCGAAATTTTCCCTAAGCTTGTTTTCTAAAAAACGTTTATATGGGTCGCGTACATATTGTGGCAGGTTACAGAAAAATGCAAATTGCGGGTATGGAGTGGGCAACTGGGTGCAAAATTTAACCTTTACATATTTTCCTTTATAGGCAGGTGGTGGATAGTTCTCAATAATAGGAAGCATTATATCGTTCAATTTTCGTGTCTGTACTTTCTTTGAACGATTTTTATACACATCTACTGCAGTTTCTATTGCCTTAAAAATACGCTGCTTTGTCAATACCGAGATAAAAATAATTGGAACATCTATAAATGGCTCCATAGCTTCTTTTATCTTTTGGGTATACTGTTTTATACTATTGGTTTCTTTATTCTCCACCAAATCCCATTTGTTGACAAGAATAACTATGCCTTTATTGTTCCTTTGAGCCAACCAAAAAATATTCTGTACCTGTCCATCAAAACCACGAGTGGCATCCAATACCAACAAACAAACATCGCAGTGCTCTATAGCCCTAACAGATCTCATTACAGAGTAAAACTCTAAATCTTCTTTTACTTTGGCCTTTCTTCTTATACCCGCTGTGTCAACCAAATTAAACTCAAAACCAAAACGATTATATTTTGTGTCAATACTATCTCTGGTAGTCCCAGCAACATCAGTAACTATATACCTTTCCTCACCAATTAAAGCATTTATAAAAGAAGATTTCCCTGCATTGGGTCTACCAACAACTGCAAAACGGGGCAATTCGCTTTCCTTAACCTCCTCTTTTTCTGGCAATACTTTTACTAAAGCATCTAACAACTCTCCTGTTCCACTACCATTAATACTGGCAATGGTATAATAATCTCCCAATCCCAAAGAATAAAACTCAACAGCATCTTCAGCTCTTTTGGCATTATCTACTTTATTAATTGCCAACAATACTGGTTTATTAACACGACGCAGTAACTTGGCTACGTCCTCATCCATTCCAGTAACACCCGTTTCCACATCAACCATAAAAATAATGACATCCGCTTCATCAATGGCCAGTTCAACTTGTTTGTCTATTTCTTTCTCAAAAACATCATCGCTCCCAACAACATAGCCACCTGTATCAATAATTGAGAACTCCCTTCCGTTCCAATCACTTCTTCCATAGTGACGGTCCCGCGTAACACCACTCACCGCATCCACAATGGCTTCTCTACGCTGTATCAATCTATTAAAAAAAGTGGATTTCCCTACATTAGGTCTTCCTACAATGGCAACAATTGCACTCATGCTTCCTTATTTTGCTGCAAAAGTACTATTTATATTTGAGGAAAAATTGTATCTTATTGGTTTGAATCAACCTGTTCAATGAAACCTATCCCAAATGACATTGTCTTAAGACCCCGATTTGAGTTTGAATTAAAATCGGCAAAAAATAATGTGATTCAATTTTTTGAAAATACTGAAAAAAAAGATTTTTTAGTTAAATGTATAGATGAGCATGTTTTCATAAAGTTTAAAAAAGAGCATACTCATTTTTGGTCTCCCCAACTTCACTTGGAAATCACCGAAAAAGATAAAGATTCCAGTGAAATTTTTGGTCGGTTTGGCCCTAACCCAACTTTATGGACATTCTTTATGTTCCTACATTTTGGAATAGCAACTCTTTTTATTGTTTGTTTTATATGGGGATACTCCAATTGGTCCCTAGGAAAATCCTATGGATTACAATTGGGAATTTTAATATTTATGATATTAATATGGTTCTCTTTATACGCATTTGGAAGAATTGGCAAAGCAAAAGGAAAACCACAAATGAATGATTTATACTGTTTTATGAAAGAGACCTTGGGGCTTTAAAGATTTATTTATTGTATCCAAACCTCTTTAGTTGCCGTTCATTACTTCGCCAGTTTTTATTCACTTTTACATAAAGTTCTATATAGACTTGTTTGTCAAAGAATTTTTCTAAATCCTTTCTGGCCTCTATACCAACTCTTTTTAATGCACTCCCTTTATGCCCAATAATGATTCCTTTTTGAGAATCACGTTCAACCATCACTACAGAACGGATTCGGATAATTTTATCATCCTCAAAAAATTCTTCCGTTTCTATTTCTACCGAATAAGGAATTTCTTTTTTATAATGAATTAAAATTTTCTCGCGGATGGTCTCATTTACAAAAAAGCGTTCAGGTTTGTCTGTCAATTGGTCTTTAGGGTAATAGGGTGGTGCTTCTGGAAGTAACTCAACTATTCTTTCAAAAACCTCTTTAACATTAAAATTTTGTAGCGCAGAAATAGGGTGAATTTCAGCCTTTGGCAATTGAGCTTGCCAATATTGTACTTGTTCCTCTAGGATTTCTTGTTCAGTGATATCAATTTTGTTTAACAACAACAGCACTGGAATTTTACTATTTTCTATTTTTCTGAAGAATGATTCATCTTTAAGAGCCTTTTCTCCAATTTCTACCATGTAAACCAGTACATCTGCATCCTCGAAAGCTGACTTTACAAAATCCATCATGGAATTTTGAAGCTCATAAGCGGGTTTAATAATTCCAGGGGTGTCAGATAAAATTACTTGAAAATCCTCCCCGTTAACAATCCCTAAAATACGATGCCTGGTTGTCTGAGCTTTTGATGTAATAATGGACAATTTTTCACCCACAAAAGCATTCATCAAAGTAGATTTACCCACATTGGGGTTGCCTATAATATTTACAAATCCTGCTTTATGCTGTGCCATTCTTTAACTTTAAAAAATATTCCTTAGCCGCTACATTAACTTTTGGCGCCAACAAAAGTACAGCTATCATATTTGGAATTACCATTAAGGCATAGGATAAATCAATTAAATTTTTGACTAGTTCTAAGGAAGCAACCGCGGCAAACACAATCATTATCACAAAATACCAATTATAGTATTTCCCAATTTTTGCATTCGTTAAAAAAGATAAACTCTTTACACCATAATAGGAATATGTAAATAAAGTAGAGAGCGCAAATGCTGAAACTATGATCATTAATAATATACCGCCCCAATTACCTAATGTAGCATTGAATGCATTTAGCGTCATAACAATACCGCTACCTTCTTCTAAATAAGCTCCACTTAAAATAATAACTACAGCAGTAAAGCTGCACACCAAAATAGTATCTATAAATGGTCCTAACATGGCCACCAAACCTTCACGTATTGGCTCATCTGTCTTGGATTGCCCATGGTACATAGGTGCGCTTCCCAAACCAGCTTCATTAGAGAACATGGCTCTACGGACTCCGATAATAACCAAGCCCCAGAAACCACCTGTAACGATAGTGTTAAAATTCCATGCCTCGGAAAATATCAATTTTAAGGAAGGTAATATCAGTGAGGCATTTAAGGCCATAACCAAGAGTACGGCAATTAAGTATACCATAACCATAAATGGCACAATGGCGGATGCGACTTTAGCAATTTTTGTAAGGCCACCAAAAATTACAAAAGAGGTAACTATAGCAAGAACAATCCCTATTGTTAGCTTCCAATTGAATTGACTCATATTAAAAATTGAATCCGAAGGTTTCACAACACTCATAAAAGTTTCCGTAAACTGATTGGCTGTAAAAACACCTAAAAACCCAAAAAGACCTGCAATACAAAAGAAAATGGCCAAAGGCTTCCACTTTTTACCCAATCCCTGAGTAATGTAGTACATGGGACCACCTTGCAGTTTTCCATCAGAGTCTGTTCCTCTGAACATTATGGATAGGCTACAGGAATAAAATTTAATACACATACCTATAAGGGCTGTCATCCAAATCCAAAAAACCACCCCTGGACCACCATCATGAATAGCTATTGCCACCCCAGAAATATTTCCCAAGCCAACAGTAGCAGCCACCGCTGCCGATAAAGCTTGAAGTGAACTTACATCCCCTTTTGCATTTTTATCATCATATTTTCCTTTGGCTATTGCTATTGCGTGACCAAAATATCTATAGGGCAAAAGTTTTGAATAAAACATAAGGAGTAAACCTCCACCTATAAGAAGTATAAACATAGGCCACTCTGTGCCCGATATTGCCTTTACCAAAAAATCATTAATTCTTTCCATAAAATTTACTTGGCTCTAAGGTATGTATTTTCGAGTTTTTTTAGGTTCTCATTAATAATAATTATGGCGATATGTTTGGATTTCAATAAAAAAGCGTTGTATCTTTGCCGTCCACATCGCGGGATAGAGCAGTAGGTAGCTCGTCGGGCTCATAACCCGAAGGTCACTGGTTCGAGTCCAGTTCCCGCTACTAAATTAAAAGCCATTCGATTGATTTTCAATTAGATGGCTTTTTTTCTTCCCGACATTTTCCCGATTTTTCAATGCACTACCGTAAATAAGTGAGAATAGGCCAATTCTACCAATAACATACATGCAAAAAAGTTTAAAGCAAAATATATATGGTTCCATTTTGTCAAAAAAAATTGAAAACCTAAAATTTCTGACAAAAGGGTTGAGGGGGGAGGGAATTCCAATAAAAAAACATGGGGGTCAAATAATAAGGGCGTCCAGTTTATAGGCATATCCCAATTATTTCAAAAAGTACATATTGTGTAATAGTGTATTATATACGAATTAAAATAAAAAAGGAATTGATAGGGGTGTAATTTTTGTCTAATTAGGAGGAAGAGAATTAGCTTATATAAACTAATTTTTTATATCGAACAGAGAGAAATAAACTATTGATTTATGATAAATTCAAATTTTATTGTTGGTGGCTTTTTGCTATAACGCATTATAAAGAACCCGAAAAGTCATTGGATGCAACTTGGTATAACCATTCGTTTTTTCGGGGCAGGTCAGATTGTGAACGATTAATCTTCATACAACTCATAAACGTCTTGCAAATCTATTTTAAGACATTTAAGTTTAAATACTATCTAAAGGCAGTTTTTGAGAACTTTAAGTTTGTGTTGTACTTTGCCTTGGGATATACGATTTTGATAGTTGTGTTTAAAAATTTTAAAATCAGAATATCCTAGAAAATTTATTCTATTAATAAAAAATTTTAAAATAGAAACTAATATCTCGATACAATTCATTATTTTTAACACAACTCCCCCTACACAGACACAAACCAACCTGTAGTCAAATGAAGAATCAATACGCACTAATCGTATTGTCTTTAGTTATGCTTTCTTCTTGTTCAGTTTTTAGGGAGACACATTATTTTAAGGACAAAATCGAAGATGATGAGGTCTTTTCCTCAGAAAAATCAATTTCCAATTACTATAAAGTTAAAATCAAGGGGTGGGCATTTTTGTCAAGTTCTAGATATGTCTCAGGTTATTTTGACACCCAAGCGGTAAACCAATATTTTAACGAGATTTCTCAACCAAGTAAAGGGCAGTTTTTCACAAATAATAAAAGTGATAATGGTCAACCTGACAAGCCCGCAAAGGACAAACCTTCAGGTGACACGTCAGATGCCACTGCTTCAGACCCAAAAGCTAATGATTCAGGAAATCCCGAAGTAACAGAGACAAAACCTGTACCTTCCTCCACTCCAGAACCTCAAAAAGATTCAACGCCAAATAATGAAAATCAAGAAGGCATATATAAAGAAACTGGAGAAGAACTTGTTTTAATTCTATCTTCAAATGCTGATGCCGTAGCCACCGAGATTAAAAATACCAGCATAAACAATGACATATTAAAATCTCTAACCCTTCTATCTCACAAAGATAAAATTGAGAAAGCAAATATGTTGGCAACCGAGAAATCAGGAGTTAATAAGGATATTGATTTATACCTTCTAAAAATGGATGCGCAACTTGGTAACATTAAAGAAACTTCTGCACTAAAGCACAACCAGGCCGTTTTATTCCAACTACTCAAAATAGAATTAAAGGACATGGGAGTAAATAAAGAGTTTAAGGATTTTAACGAATTAAAAACATGGTATCATGAAAATTTTTAAAATTCTCATAGTTCTATCATTTACAGTTTTGTCGAGCTCATGCATGACTCGTTTAAAAGTTAAAGTCAGCGTAGCAAATAGAGACACTGTAATAACCAAGGTGAAAAATGACCTTAAATACGAGTTACCACATAAGGCGAACGATTTAAAGTTTGGCATAAGTGATTTAAAAACTGCGAGAAACAAATATTTTGCAGTACTCGACATACTTGAAAAAGATAAGGTTTACTCTAAATCTACACTTGAAGATGTAAGAGTACAGTTTAATAAAAAAGTAAGTGAATTTGAAACTTCACTTAGGAAATACGATACACTTTATAAGAAAAATGAGTTTCCTAGCGCATTGGATGAGATTCACGGAACCGAAAGGGAGCTGTTAGAACTTTACCGTAATACAGAAGTGTTTATTGAGAGTATTAAATCTCTGTATTCAACAGAGGAACCTGTTAAAACGACAGAAACCTTGGTAAAACAAAATAGTAAAAAAGTGTCTAATTCGATTAATCAAGTAGTTAGATTAAGACAGCATCTTCTAGGGGACCCATTAACTTCTTTTATTTCTTCTAAAAGAAAAGGCGATAAATTTTGGAAAGGTGTATATAACGAGACAAAAGTTTCCACTTTTATGGGCAATTCTGATGTAGCAATCCTTTTGCGAAAAAATCCAGATGGTAAAAACTATAAATCTGGCGATTACAATAACAATTTTACTATTAAAGGTGTTCGTTTAGATGCCGATGACGTTATACAAGCTAGTTTTAAAGCTGTCAATCAATCAATTAATTTGTTTGCAGCTACACAACTTCCTTTAAGTCTTACTTCTTCTGAACAAGAAACTAATTTTCCAACCATCCCAAAAGAGGTTATTGATAAGCTTGAAAGTATAGAAAGTAATGAAGCTACAATCACAGACAAGAAAGACTATCTCGAAGGTATTAGAAAGATTTTTTTAAGTCAGATAATTAATGGCGAAGCACTTACTACCAAAGACACGACAGAGTTCAAAAAAATAAGGGAGGACCTTCTCAAATCTTGGAGCACTTATAAAACAAAACTTGAATCTGAAAAAACAAAATGAAGAATTCTAAAATTAAATATATAATAGTTGCACTTTTTATAGTAATTCTATGCGCTTTAGCATATCTAAGATTTAATCCACAAAGCACTTTTGAAAGAGAAGTAGAATCAATGGGTTATGAAATTGTTGCAGAAGTTGCAGGTATTGCAACGCTTAGTGCAAAATTTGAAAATGGTTCCTGTGTTATTCATAATAATGAAGAATATGTTGTAGTTCGTTCGGTGTTTGCAAGATTACCACCAGACGGACCAGAGAAGTATATTTATCGGATAGAAAGTAACGATGGTAGTATTTACCACGTGGTACCAGAAGAAAAATTAAAATCATGTAAATAAATTAGAAACACTCTACAAAATAAAAAATATATAATTTTTTTGTTTTGAAAGTGCCTACAAAGAATATTTTTCATAGCTTTGCTTCAGATAAATATGAAAAATAGAGTGTTTTATGGTTCGAAGACTTGGTGAAATAGCAGATATACAGTTTGGTTCTTACGACAAGCCCCAGGAAAAAGGGAGTGTTAAGTATTTGCATGCCAGTCATTTTGATAAACTTTTTGAGCCGACCAAGTTCGAAAGTAGTTTTGTTGAAGTAGACAGCAAGAATGAAAAATTCCTGCTGCAACCTAACGATATCATCCTTGCAGGAAAAGGGCATCGCATATTCTCATGGGCCTATACTCCCGATTTTGGAAGAGCCATTCCATCCTCCTTGTTTTATATTATTAGAACCAATCCCTCTGAGGTATTGGGGAAGTATCTTGCGCAATATCTAAATACAGAGAAGGTCCAGTATAATTTGAAGCTTATCGGAGCTGGAGCAACCATAACATCTATTCCTAAAAGGGAATTGGAGCAAGTCACCATCAACATTCCAACTCTGAAAGAACAAAAGCGTATGGTAGATTTCATTGAATTATTAGATGAAGACGTAAGACTGACCCAAGATTTACTAAAGAAAAGAACAGCCCTTAAAAGGGGATTGATAAACAAATTAATTAATAATCAAAATCATGTACGGACATAAAAAAGTCTTAAAAAGCTAGTCGCCTTCTAAGACTCAAATTAAGGTATCGTTTTCTATCAGCGGCTTGTCAACCTAACTGAAGTAAACAATGTTTGTGACAAAACGAATGTATGCCTTATTAATGACATTACAAAATGTCTCGTTGTCAAGACTCGGCAATAAGCTACCCTAATCCGTAATAATATCGGGTAGCACTTAAAAATAGGACTTTATGTTCAATAGAAATAGATTTAATAATAGCTTTTTAGAAGCTACAGTAAATGCAGTTTGGCAAAAAGCCAGAGTTGTAAATGGCCATAACTCCGCATTGGTAAGAAAAGACCATTGTGGCGCATGGATTCACAGGACAGAATATGGAAATACAAATTCCCAGTTTGGTTGGGAAATTGACCATATAAAACCTGTAGCCCTTTATGGAACAGATAATTTAGCAAATCTCCAACCATTACAATGGGAAAATAACAGGCACAAGTCTGACAATTACCCTAATTGGGTTTGTAAGGTAAGAGCTGCTGCATAAACCATGAAATGATGGAGGGTCGGTTTTAAGGCCCTCCATTATAAAACACACCAGTAAAGAATATGAGTAAATTAACAAAGCAAGAAATAAACAACAAAGTCTGGAAAGCCTGTGACACGTTTAGGGGAACAATAGATGCGGCCCAATACAAAGATTATATTCTCACTATGCTCTTTATCAAATACATCACTGATGTAAATAAAGAAAAAAGAGCTGACTACATGAGTAAGTACAACAATGATGCTGAGCGTGTAGAAAGAGCAATGAAGCATGAACGTTTTAAAGTTCCAGAAGATAGTTCCTTTGATTTTTTGTATGAACAACGAAATGCTGACAACCTTGGTGAACTGATTAATATTGCTTTAGAGAACATTGAAGATGCTAACCGTTCTAAACTTGAAAAAGTATTTCGGAATATCGATTATAATTCTGAACCTAACCTTGGTCAAACCAAAGAGCGTAATAGACGACTTAAGAATCTATTGACAGATTTTGTTGAACTTGATTTAAGACCTTCCAATCTTGCTGGAGACGATATTATTGGCGATGCCTATGAATACCTTATTGCAAACTTTGCTTCAGATGCTGGTAAGAAAGCTGGAGAATTCTATACTCCTTCCGAAGTTTCTACATTATTGGCAAAACTGGTAGAACCTAAAGCTGGTGACCGAGTTTGTGACCCTACCTGTGGTTCTGGTTCATTGTTATTAAAAGTAGCAGATGAAATTGGAAGTAAAAATGTATCTCTAAACGGCCAAGAATTGAATGGTAGTACTTGGGCTTTAGCTCGTATGAATATGTTCTTGCATGAGATGGATAATGCGCACATTGAATGGGGAGATACATTGAACAACCCTTTGTTACGAGAAAATGATGTTTTGATGAAGTTTGACATTGTTGTAGCAAACCCTCCTTTTTCATTGGATAAATGGGGTGCTGACAACGCAACTTCTGACAGGTACAACAGATTTCATAGAGGAGTACCACCAAAGAGCAAAGGAGATTATGCCTTTATTACCCATATGATAGAAACTTTAAACGAACATGGCAGAGCTGGAGTAGTATTGCCTCATGGGGTCCTTTTTAGAGGTAGTTCTGAAGGTAAGATTAGAACGCAACTAATTAAAGAGAATCTTTTAAAAGCGGTAATAGGCTTGCCAGCTAATCTTTTCTTTGGGACAGGGATTCCTGCTACCATCTTGGTATTTGATAAGAATAAAGGTGATGATACGGATGTGCTATTTATTGATGCCAGCAATGAGTTTGAAAATGCTAAAAACCAAAATAAGTTAAGTGATGCTAATATTAATAGAATAGTAAGCACTTATAAAGATTGGAAGACGACAGATAAGTATAGCTATGTAGCAAAACTTGAAGAGATTGTAGAAAATGAGTATAACCTAAACATCCCTCGCTATGTGGATACTTTTGAGGAAGAAGAGCCTGTAGATATTAAGAAAACTCAGGAGGAAATTAAAGTTCTAAAACAACAAATTGATAAAATTGAAAATGAACTAGCAAAACACCTAAAAGAATTAGGTATTTAATATGGAGGTAATAAAAGAAAAAAGAGATGGCTATAAGAAAACCAAAGTCGGTTGGATTCCTGAAGAATGGAGAATGAAGTCCTTTAAAGATGTTACCATAATTAATCAGGGTTTACAAATAGCGATTTCTGAAAGACTATTAAAACGTGTAGAAAATAGCCACTTTTATATTACTAACGAGTTTCTAAAATCAGATTCACAAAAGGAATATTTTATTCTTAACCCTTCAAAATCTGTTTTATGTGATACTAGTGATATTTTAATGACAAGAACAGGCAATACAGGTCAAGTTGTTACAGGTGTTTCGGGAGCATTTCATAATAATTTTTTTAAAATTAAGTTCGACAAAGATGAACTGGTAAAAGATTTTCTTTACTATTATTTAATATCGCATAAAACACAATCTACTATTCTCAAATATGCTGGAACATCCGCAATTCCAGATTTAAATCATTCAGATTTTTATAGAATAAACATTCCTCTCCCAAACCTTTTAGAACAAAAAAAAATAGCCTCTATTCTATCAGATTGGGATAAAGCCATATTAATAACTCAAAAACTTATTGATAAGCTAAAAGAACGTAAAAAGGGTATTATGCAGCAATTGTTTAATGGAGAGCTACGTTTATTAAGTCCGAATGATGAGTCTTTTTCTAAATGGACTTTGCAAAAGCTGGGGTACTATTTAGAACATTCAAAAGAGAAGAATACCAATCTGAAATTTAAAAAAGCAGATGTGCTAAGTGTCTCTGGGAAATACGGCATAGTCAATCAGATTGAGTTTCACGGTCGTTCTTTTGCTGGTGTATCAGTAGCAAATTACGGGGTTGTTGAAAAAGGTGATATCGTCTACACTAAAAGCCCTTTGAAAGCTAACCCATATGGAATAATAAAAGTTAATAAACATAAGGGGGGAATTGTCTCCACCTTATATGCAGTTTATAAATGTAAATCAACAGTTTCTGGAGAATTCTTGGATTATTATTTTCAATTAGATGACAACCTTAATTCATATTTGAGGCCTCTTGTTCAGAAGGGAACGAAAAATGACATGAAAATCAACAATGAGAAAGTTTTATCGGATAATGTGCTTTTCCCATCCAAAGAAGAGCAAGAGGTAATAGTTTGCTTTCTAAAGAAGATAGACGTTGAAACTGAAATTGTAAAAAAGAAACTATTAAAATTAAAAAAACAAAAAAAAGGTTTAATGCAACAGTTGTTAACTGGTAAAATCAGGGTTAAAGTATAAACAGATGGAAAAGGCGTTAGAAATATTAGAAAGTTTAACATCAAGTCAAAAAGTAGAATTGGAAAAAGATATGCAGCAGCTTTATGTTACATGCTATAAAGAAACTAAAGGAAATATTGAAAAGCTTAAAAATGTAACTGCTAATATGAGATTAGAAAACGAAGTGTTTCTTAAGGTCACTTTTGAGTTTGATAGAGCCATTGGAGAAAAGGGTAAGGGTCGAATAACAGCTTTGCATAAGTATCCCAATAAGTTGGCATACGAAGCAGCGGTATTAGCCGAAAGAAACTCTAATTAGAAAGCTATGAGCAAATCTTTAAAAGCTTGGGACACTTATCATACAAAAGGTATAAGAAAGAAGTATTTGTTTAGATATGGGGCAGAATGGAAATTAGAGAGCTTCCTAAAAACTAAAGCTTTATATCTCTCAAAAATGAGTTCGTTTGATGACAAACTAGAAGGCATATCAACTTACAACATTACCCAATTAAGAACTGCATATGAGTTTTGCTTTGTAGATGATGAAAAAGACGTGAATCCTGTTCTATTAGAAGACTGGAAAAAAATGAAAGGCTTTTCTGCTGAGGAATTAGTTCAAATCAGCCAAAAAATCACCAATGCCCAAAAAGCACATTTTGTTAGTTGCTGGTTTAATTCAGACAGGGAATCCGATGGAATGTGGCGATTATATAATCCAGAAGAACAAGGCTTCGCTATACGTTTAGAGAGAAAACAACTTCAGGAAGCGGTTAAAAAATCGGTTAAGGATAATATCACAAACGACAGTCAGGCTGTTGTAGCAGGGAGAGTTAATTATCAAGACTTTTTAAGAGTTGTAGAAGATGAGAGAAACAACCAAGTAAGATATTTAGGTTTTAGAAAAGATGAATCCTTTTCTCATGAAAAGGAATATAGAATAGTAATGATTGACTTAAACAGGGGTGCTATTGAAGAAAAAAGCAAGTTTTATAATCTTCCTGATTTTGCAAGACTAAATATAACTGTAATTGCTCATCCGAAGATGTTGGACTCTACTTTTAAAGAAAAAAAAGAGTTATATGAGTCTTTGTCCGATAATGTGAATGTCATAAAGTCTGAACTGGAGCCATTTTATAGGCTTCCAGATAGAATTAAAGAGCTGAAGAAATGAATACACCATCATTTTTAGAGGACCACATCTCTCAATTGCCAGCAATACAATTGCTGATAAATATGGGATATACTTATGTGACTCCAGACCAAGCTTTGGCAATGCGTGGCGGTAAAAAATCACAGGTGCTTTTTGAAGAAGTACTCAAAAATCAACTTCAAGCAATCAATAGTATTCAAAGGAAGGGCAAGGAATATCCTTTTTCAGATTCCAATATTAATTCGGCTATTCTTGCCTTAAAAGATTTACCTATTCATGAAGGCTTTATAAACGCTAATGTTGCTTTTTATGACCTAATTACCTTGGGCAAGGCAATGGAGCAAAGTATAGATGGGGATAAAAAAAGTCATACGCTGCAATATGTTGATTGGGAGTATCCAGAGAACAATGTTTTTCATGTTACTGAAGAGTATAGTGTTTTAAGAACCGCTAGAACAGATACCTATAGGCCAGATATTGTCTTATTTGTCAATGGTATTCCTTTTGTAGTTATTGAATGTAAAAGTCCGTCTTTGTCTGGCACAAAAACTCCAACTGAACTTGCCATTGAACAGCATATTAGAAACTTTAGCAAAACAGGTATTCGTTCCCTATATAACTATTCCAATTTACTTCTAAGCGTTTCAACTAATGATGCTAGCTATGGAACTACAGGTACAAGCAAAGAATTTTGGTCAAAATGGAAGGAGCAATTTTCTAGTAAGTCTAAAGAACAAAAATATAATGAATCTCTAAAAAAGTTAAAAAATACGGCTCTCTCCAATCAGCAAAAACAGACCTTGTTTTCGGATAGGTTTAAATATGTAAAGGACTATTTTGAAAGTTTGGAACAAGAGATAAGAATTGTTACCAAACAAGACGAGGTTCTTTACAGCCTTTGCAGACCACAACGACTGTTGGACATTATCAGAAACTTTACCATATATGACGAAGGAGTGAAAAAAATCGCCCGTTACCAGCAGTTTTTTGTTGTAAGGGATACTTTAGAAAGAGTAACAGATTTTAACGCTCTAGGTAAAAGACAAGGTGGTGTAATTTGGCATACGCAAGGGAGCGGTAAATCCCTTACTATGGTTATGCTAGCTCAGTTGTTAGCTTCAAGTCCAAAAATCAAAAACCCTAAAATCTTATTGGTTACGGATAGGATTGATTTAGATGACCAGATATCGGATACCTTCAAAAAATGTCAAAAGGAGGTTAAACAGGCCAAAACAGGCTCTCATTTGACGGAATTGCTGAATGATAAAAGTGATGCAATCATAACGACCATTATCAACAAATTTGAGGCAGCAGTCAAACAGACTAAAAAGCCTTTTTTATCACCAGATATTTTCGTGATGATTGATGAAGGGCATAGGACCCAATATGGCACTTTTAATGTCAGTATGCAACGAGTGTTTCCAAATGCTTGTTTCCTTGCTTTTACAGGGACTCCTTTGATGAAAAAAGAAAAGAGTACCGCTCATAAGTTTGGAGGCTATATAGGCCTTCCTTATACCGTTAAGGATGCTGTTGAGGACAAAGCAGTAGTGCCATTGCTTTATGAAGGACGGCACAACCTTATCACGGTAGACGAGGACCCTATTAATAGGTATTTTGACAAACTTTCAGAACCATTAACAGACTACGGAAAGGCCAATCTGAAAAGGAAGGTTAATACGATAAATGAGCTTAATAAAACAGAAAAAGTTATTTACGCAAGAGCTTGGGATATCTCAGAACATTATAGGAGTTTCTTTCAAACAGAGGGTGACAAATACAAGCCAAAAGCTCAACTTGTTGCACCTACGATTAAGACTGCGCTACTTTACAAAAAGTACTTAGACGAGATAGGAATGGTTAGTTCTGAAGTTATTGTTACGCAATCTGACCAAAGAGAGGGGACGGAGGATGGTTTCTACAACAATAATGAAGATAAAACTAGAGAAGATACCTATTTCAATGCTATGATTGACAAATACGGTGATTTGAAGCGTTTTGAAAAAAGCATAATTACTCAGTTTAAAAAGCGTGAACATCCTGAAATATTAATTGTTGTTGCAAAATTACTTACGGGGTTTGACGCTCCTAACAATACAGTTCTCTACTTATGCAAATCATTGCAGGAACATACTCTTCTTCAGGCAATTGCTAGAGTTAATAGAGTATACCCAGGCAAAGATTATGGTTATATCATTGATTATTATGGGAATTTGGAAAATTTAGACAATGCCTTATCTACCTATTCTGGATTGGCCGAATTTGATGAATCTGAACTAGAGGGAACATTGACTAAACTAAATGATGAGGTTAAAAAATTACCACAAGCACATTCTGAATTGTGGGATGTCTTTAAAGAATTAAAAGATAAGAATCTAGAACCAACTGCATATGAAGAACTACTTGCTCCAGAAGATGTTAGAAATAGGTTTTACGATAAATTAAGTCAATTCGCTAGAATGTTGAATATGGCTTTATCATCTGTGGATTTTGTAAACACTACTGAGGAAAAGAAAATAGACCAGTATAAAAAAGACGCTAAATTCTTCCTGAAGTTACGTGTTGATGTTAAAAGGAGATACAATGATGACCTTTCTTATAAAGAATTTGAACCCAAAATCCAAAAGCTGATAAACCAGCATATTTCCACTCAGGGAGATATTATGAAAGTTACTGAGCTTGTCAATATTTTCGACAAAGAAGAACGAGAAGCGGAGATTGAAAAAATTAAAGGGACAGCTGCACAAGCTGACCATATTGCTAGCCGAACTATTAAGGCCATTAATGTAAAAATGAAAGAGGACCCAGTTTATTATAAAAAGCTGGCTGACCTTATCAAGGAAACCATTGAAGAATATTATTTAAAGAGAATATCTGAGGCAGAGTTCTTAAAAAGGGCAAAAGAACATGAAGAACGATTTTTACATGGAAGGTCAGACGATGCACCTGAAGAACTTGTGAATAATGATGCAGGGTTAGCCTTCTACAATTTTAGTAAATCTGTCTATGAAAGCCCAGAGCTTTTAAAAACGAAGTTTCATATTGAAGCTAGTTTGGGAATTGATAACACCGTTAAGGACCATATCTATCTTAATGGTAATAAGATAATAGAGTGGCATAAAAACCATGATATTACAGGCAAAATAAACATAGCTATTGGAGATGTATTATATGAACTTCTTAAAAAGTATGATTTGGATACAGATTGGACCAAAATAGATAGTTTAATAGAAGATTGTTTAAAAGTAGCTGTACTTAAATATAAATGATAATGAGAGACCAAATTCAGTATGGGTCAACTTTAATTGACTATGATTTAGAATTTACCCAACGAAAAACTTTGGGTATTAAAGTACATCCTGATAAATCAGTTAGAGTATCTGCCCCTAACAATAGTACAATTGAAAAGGTTCGGAAAAAAATTAAGAACAAAGCCTCTTGGATAGTAAAACAACAAGATTTCTTTCTCTCTTTTCAGCCTATTACTCCTCCTAGAAGATTTATTAACGGAGAAACTCATTTGTATTTGGGCAAACAATACAGATTAAAGTTACACGAATCAACCATTGAATCCGTTAAGCTGGCTGGAGGTTATATTCATGTTACCTGTAAGGATATTGAAGACAAAAAAAGAGTAAAGAAATTGATTCGTACTTGGTACAGGTCAAAAGCAGAAATTCATTTTCACGAGCTATTTGAAGAACAATTGCCATTTACCAAAACCATATATGACCAAGAACCTAAATTAACTTTTAGATGGATGGCAAAACGATGGGGCAGCTGTGATAAGAATGGTAAAATCCATTTGAATCTGGAATTGATTAAAACTCCCAAAAAGTGCATCGAATATGTTATAATTCATGAGCTATGTCATTTGAAGTATCTTAACCATAGTACTGCTTTTTGGAATCTACTTGAAAAGGTATATCCTGATTGGAGGGTAACCAAGGATAGACTGGAAAGGCTGATGGTGTAGACTCGTTAAATTAAGAATTCTATCTATGATAATAAAAATACTTAATAGCGATAAAGAATATGATTTAACCATTCCTATAGAGTCTCTTAAATATTTGATTTATGCGACAGGGGACTTGAATAGGTTTTTGCAATTGTCATTACACCATGCCAAATATGAAAGTACATCGCTCTATAAATATTCAAAGGACATCCAAGAAGCTTTTGAAAATGAAGAGAACAGTTATTTGGCAATTCACTATGCAGGTTGTTTTGAAGAACTCTTTATCGATAATGAAGAAAACTTTATTTTTCAAGACTTTTTTTACCAGAACAACGAGACGGGAGATTCTGTAAAGACAGCATTACTAAATAGATTCATAACAAACATTGATAAAATCATCTTAGAGATATCTAAAACAACTGGAGAGGTAATTCCTTTTGTAGAAGATGGATATCCAAATTACCCTGAATTGTTCTTTAAACTTTCAGAAGGGTTCTCAATTCGTCAGATGATATATCCAGACTATGAATTAGATAATCCTGTTAAGATAGATGCATATCCCTTTCGTTTATTATCATACTGTTTTGGTGTGGCATTAAATAGAGTTAGAAAAAAACTTAAAACCGATTTTAGTAGCTTTCTATCTTCAACTCAGGAAAAACAACATGAACTACAGGCATCAACTTCATTTCCTGATTTTTTTAAATCAGAAAGTGCATATTTGACATTCAAAAAATATGCTGCTCATCACTTTGATAACCTCTATAAATCCTATGGATATGTTTTTCAAAGGATGCTGGATGACAATATGATACATAGAATAAAACATATTGATTTTGCGGATTTTCTAAAAAATGAAAATTATATCAACATTGACGTCTATAATGAGATTATAGAAAAAAATCAATTTGATAGTCTACAAAAAAGCAAATCGACAAGAAGGGAAAAAGTATACAATCAAGCATTTTATAAATAGTTCCGATTTTAGGAAAAAAACCAGCCCTAAATCGGAGAAAACATAGTTGGACATTGCGGTCATATTAATATTAAAACCATATAATATGATTACAAATTCAATTTACACACTTGGTATAGACTTAGAAGAATTTAAGTCAATTATCGAACAAGTAGTTTCCAAAGAACTACAAAAACTATCCTCTAAAACAGATAGTATACAAGAATTAGAAAAAGACGAAGTGTTGACCACTAAAGAGGTCTGTAAACTTTTGAAGATTTCCAAAACTACTTTATGGAGACTCAATAAAAGGGGCCTTCTTATTCCCAAACGCTTAAATACAAAAACCGTATTCCTGAGAAATGATGTGTTGAACTATCTTAAAAATCAGGAGCTATGAGAGTGAAATTAAAAGACAAAGGAGTATCATTACTCATAAACCAGAACCTTTTCGATAAACTTGAAAAATTAGTCTCAGAACATAACAAGATTCACTTTAAGGGAAAGAACAAATTAAAGCTAGACTTTTTGGTATACATTGTTGATTTAGTGGAGAAAAAATCAATCGAACTTAAAGACTATTTGGTTGATGACCATGTGCGTTTAAAAGCAGAATACTTTAAGAAGTATTGTGGAAATTACAAGGTGCATATTGATTTCCTCAAAAAGAATAAGTTCATAAGCACAAAACCATATTCTATTGGAAAGAAACTATGTATAGGTTATAAAATAATTCATCCAAAAAATTCAAAAGCGAATACTATTCATTGCTACAAAACTAAAAATTTTACTTTTACAAAAAAGTTAGTAGAAGAGGCCAGAATTAGCAGGAATAAAGCTGACAAAACTACTGGTCATCTTACTAAGTGGTTAGACTCTTCAAACATCGATTTTAATTATGATGGTGCAATTGAATTTGTTAAAACAACATACGCATTAAATCCAAATAAATTAAGCCAAAGACTATTCACATGTGAACAGCTTAAACATGGTTTAATAAATTATAAGAGAGAAGGAAAGGATGGCAGATTACACAGCTCACTTACCAATTTGCCAAAAGACCTTAGGCCTTTTCTATCTCACAATGGACAAGTACTTGTATCATTAGATATAAAATCTTCTCAACCATTTTTTCTAGCAGGGTTGCTAAATCTTATATTGGAGAATTCTGTAGAGGGATGGATTAAGTCAGCGTTGAATAGAAGGTTAGTCAATAAGTTTAATGATGTTCTTTCTGTTACGATTCCAAAAACTCTCTTAGAGTCCTCTTCTAAAGGCTTAAGAGAGTTTATCGAATTGATTCAAGATAAGGATATTTATGACTATATCGGCAGTATGTTTAGTTCGGATTTTCTATTGGAAATACAAAAACCTTTTGGTAACATAAGCGATAAATATTTCAATATTAGTAAGGGTTTCAAAGAGAGAAAACGTTTCAAATGTTTGCGTGACTACTGTAAAAAAACTGTATTAGAATATCTATACTGCTCTCCAAAATCTAACGAAAGGAGAATTAAAGAAGTGAGAAGAATAATGCCTTCAATTGTTAATGAGACTATAGACCTGTTCAAAGCTGAAAGTAAAAAGGACAAATACTCAAAAAACGATTTTGCTTTAATACTTCAAAACATAGAGGCATATTGCGTATTGGACTGTATTACTAAAACAATAGCTGAAGAGAATCCTGAATTATTTATGTTAACCATTCATGATAACATAGTTGTTACTGAATCTAATGCTCAGATGGTTAAAAAGGCTATGAAAGATACTTTAATTGGAATGTTCGGTATTTGCCCTACCATTCACGAAGAATACTGGAAACAAGTTTGTCCGTAAATTATAAACGTATATTTTTTGGACTATAAGCAACTGCCTTTAAAATTTCGTTAATTTTCTGATTTGTTTCTTCCTTAGTTTTTAATGTATCTTTTACGCTCTCGAATTCCTTAAAAGAATCTATAACATGTTGATGAATTAATTTTTCTTTAGAAGACTTTTCAAACTCACAAAAAGAGGATAGTTTTTTAATGTATTTTTTAATCTCATCTTCAGTAAATATTCCTTTAAACGACTCAATAAAGTTAGGTTTAAACTTTTTTGCAAACTTGGTGTACATCTTAGCTTTAAAATATCTCAGGAAAGAACGGGAAAAATAAATGGGTATTAACCCTTTAGAATTTAGTAATTGAACCCTATAAAGAAAAAACATCCAGCAGAAATAGTCAATTGAAAATTTTCCATAAACCAATTCTGGCAACCTTCTTAAATATTTAAAAATCCAAAACAGTAAAAACCCAGTCGCTGTTAGAAATAAAAAAAAAGCCAAAACACCTTTAGAAGTAACATCAGAATGACAAAGGCATGAACTAATCTCAAATTTTGAAGTCAAGGAATAAATAAAATATAAGTATACTATCAAAATGGATGTAAAGCCAATTTGAGTGATTTTTTTAGGGTATCGCCATCCATTAACGTAATATTTTTCATCAATATCTACTTGATTAAGAATTATCCTAGAGTTTTCAAAAATCAAATATTTAAACGATAGTAAAAAATTCTTAAAACCATAGCTACTTTTCTTAATCGGGTATAGTTTTAAAATGATATTCTTAAAGAACTTTTGGTCATGGTTGTCAAGCTCAATCTTATCGTATAATCTATCAGAAACACTAAAAACAAATCTGCTTTTACTTAATGATGACAACAATGCATCTTCCTCTTCTTTAAAGTCTTTATTTCCAAAAAAAGAACCATGTAGTCTAGACATAACAAACTCCCAACTAAAAAAGTCCTTAAGATTTTTCTCCTCCATTGTAGCTATATAATCCTTGTAGTGTGATATATACTTTCGTTCATTTATGACACTATCGTCTTCTTGCTTTAAAAGAATAGCATCAGTTTCTTGCATCAATAATTGCATATACCCAACAAGACGATTATGAGATTTAAACTTGTACCAAATAACTTCAAATAGAAAAGTGATAACCACTATTGTAATTACTAAAAGAAAAAGATTACCTATTGTAGATTCCGCTTCTATTATATATTTGATGACCCCAGAAAAACCAGTTGCAGTAATTATATAACCTACATAGCGGGTTATACAATTTCTTATTTCAGCAGTATCATTTTTGAGGTTTAAATATTCCTTATCTGAAAAGCTATTCATAGTATTTGGTTGGTGCTACTAAAATAGAAAATCCTTACCATTAAAAATGGTTATTTAATAAAAGAGCAATAAATTTAATCGTTTATAACACCAGAAATCTCATTCTTCCAAAAATCTTCAAGTTCAATAACATGTTCTATATGGCTTTGCTTTAAATATCGTTCAAGCATACTATCAGAGCTATGACCTGTAATTGCTCGGATTGTTTTATTTGGAATCTTCCCATAGTGATTAGTGGCGAATGACCGTCTACAAATGTGACTAGACACAAGTTCATGCTTTGGGTAATACCCTATCTTCTTCCTGAAAGTTTTCTTGCCATCAAGTAAAGTGACTTTTACTTTTTTACCTCCAAGAATGAATTCCCCTAAACCTGCTTTTTCAGCAATCTCCTTAATGTATTCATTAAACTTTTGGTCACTTATTTTCTTAGGAAATTCACCATCCCTCCTATCAAGAATTTTTTGAACGTCTGGATGAATCGGTATTACCACCCTATCCGTAACTTTCTCGGTTAAAATCTGGAACCTCCCACTTTGTACTTTTAGAGAATTTAACTCCAAAATATCTGAAATTCTTAACCCTGTCCAAACACCAATCAGAAGCCAATCCCTAGCATTATCTAATCGTGGGTTTTTGGATAAATCTAGTTCACTAATCGCACGAATCTCTTTAATGTTCAAATATGGGTCATAGGTTTTATCTCTTGGAAGAGAGAACTTGGTATGCTCAGCATATGGATTAATATTAATACCCTTAGACTTAGCAGAAGAACATACTTGATTTAATATGGACAAATGTTTACCTGCATTGGTCTTATTATATAATAAGCTATTCGTCAAATAATCTAAAAAGGCTTTATGAAAATCTTCGTCTAGCTCCTGCCATCTAACCAGAACATCTCTACTGGTTTGAAAGCCTTTGAACACATTCAAAGTCCCTCTATACTTATCAATTGTCTTCTTAGATAAACGTTTACCTGTCCTAAGACTTACTTCACTTTCTTTATGTTTTATGAATTCTTCAAAGTGAGGCATTACGTAGTACTTCTCATTGTCCTCTTCCTTAGTAGGCTGAGAATGGAATTCTGAAATCACTAAATCCAGCCACTTCTTATTAATTAATTTCCCTTGATTATAACTAATGTTAAAAGAGCTTATAACATGTTCTTTTAATTCAGGTAGTTTTTTGTTTAAAAAACGTGAAGACTGGCTATCTATCATATTTTTTATGTATTCCCTTTTTGAATCCCAATGCTTAGGGTTAATTAAAAAACCAGATTTTGAAGTCATATCAAAAAGTTTTCCCCTATAAAAACGGATATAGATTTCAGCAGGATTCTTTGAGCTTTTAACAATACATTTTACATTTGCCATTCTTCCCGATATTTTCCCGAAAAATATGAAATACTTAGAAATTTAAAAAATAAATTAGAAACAATAAATTTATTAATTGCTGTATATCATATTATTACAAATATCTACTGGTTACTTAAAGTTTCTTTAGGTTCAAGGCGTTGGTACAGTTCCCGCTACTAGAATAAAAAGGCTTCATGGAAATGTGAAGTCTTTTTTATA
>NZ_JBWFBN010000017.1:0-59881 GCF_056326165.1 Saonia sp. | reverse complement strand
AGTAGGCCGCCGCCTTTCTTGAAAAGCTCCTTACAATCGTAAGGAGCTTTTTTTTTGGACTAAATTCCTTAAATGCCTCCCCCTTATACCTAATAGAATATTGGAAAAGAAAAAACCACCTGTTTAGGTGGCTTTTTAATATAATATAATTTAAAACAGTTTATATCAAACTCTAGGCAAATCCCCTTCTCCTTTTAATGGAAGGTTTGAGCTACCCATGAGATAAGTATCAATATGGTGAGCTGCTTGCCTTCCTTCGGAAATTGCCCACACAATTAGAGATTGCCCCCTTCGTTGGTCACCAGCTGCATAAACACCAGGGATATTGGTTTTATAATCAGTGATGGAGGCTTTAACATTAGTACGTGGGTCCATTTCTATCCCTAACTGGTCAGCAATTGTGGTCTCAGATCCGGTAAAACCCATAGCCAATAGAACTAATTCGCATTTCCATTCTTTTTCTGTGCCTGCAACTTCTTTTAGTTGTGGTCTTTGACCAGGAACTTTAACCCATTCCACTTCTACTGTTTTAAGACCTTTTAGATTTCCATCCTTATCCCCAATAAATTCTTTGGTGTTAATACTAAAAAAACGTTCGGCTCCTTCTTTATGAGAAGTACTTGTCTTTAGCCTCATAGGCCAAAAAGGCCAAGGTTGATCTATTGGGCGTTCTGGAGTGCCTTTTGGCATTATCTCGAAATTGGTGACTGATGTTGCCCCATGGCGTATAGATGTCCCTATACAATCTGATCCTGTATCACCTCCGCCAATAACAATAACATCCTTTCCAGTTGCCATTATTTCTTTTTCAAAGTCCTTTTTACCTGCAACTCTTCTATTGTTTTGTGGCAAAAAGTCCATTGCTTGCTCTACACCTTTTAAATCTGAACCAGGAATGGGAAGATTCCTACGTACCGTTGCACCACCACAAAGTACTATAGCATCAAATTGACTTTGTAGTTCTTCTGCCCTAATATCTACGCCAATATGGACACCGGTTTTAAAAATTATACCCTCTTCTTCTAGGACTTTCAAACGGCGATCAATAATTAACTTTTCCATTTTAAAATCTGGAATTCCAAAACGAAGTAGTCCACCTACTTTTTCATCACGTTCAAAAACGGTTACAGTATGGCCCGCTCTATTAAGTTGCTGCGCTGCTGCTAAACCTGCTGGCCCAGAACCCACAACGGCGACTGTTTTATCAGTTCTAGTTTTTGGAGGTTCTGCAACAATCCATCCTTTTTTAAAAGCCGTTTCTACAATGTTTTTTTCGATATTCTCAATGGAAACAGGGTCTTCGTTAATTCCTAAGACGCAAGCCTCTTCACAAGGTGCGGGACATAACCTGCCAGTAAATTCAGGAAAATTATTGGTAGAATGAAGTATTTGGGTAGCTTTTTCCCATTTTCCTCGGTACACGGCATCATTAAAATCTGGGATCAAATTCCCCAAAGGACATCCACTATGGCAAAATGGAATTCCACAATCCATACAACGTGCTCCTTGGTCTTTTATCTCTTTTTCCTTTAATGGTAGTGTGAATTCTTTATAATGTTTAACACGCTCATCAACTGGAGCATATTTTTCATCCTTTCTTTCAAACTCCATAAATCCTGTTGTCTTTCCCATGCTATACTTATATAGTTTCCAATTTTTCCTGTTCCAATCGTATCAATGCCTGTCTGTATTCTTCCGGGAATACCTTAATGAATTTTGGCAAATATGTTTCCCAATTTTCAAGTATTCGTTGAGCTAAAGGACTTAATGTAGCATTGTAATGGTTTTCTATCAATTCTTTTAATTGAGTTATATCATTGTCTTCATCTACAGGTAATAGATTTAATGCCACCGTATTGCAATTTTTCTCAAAAGTCCCAGCTTCATCAAAAACATATGCAATACCCCCACTCATTCCTGCACCAAAATTCCTACCCACAGCACCTAGAATTACAGCAATACCACCTGTCATGTATTCGCAACCGTGGTCACCTATACCTTCTACTACGGCTTTAGCACCTGAGTTTCTAACACAAAAACGCTCACCTGCTTTTCCATTGATGTATACCTCTCCTGCGGTTGCACCGTAGAGCGTAACATTACCGGTAATTACATTCTCTTCTGGTTTAAGTGTAGATTTTTCTGGAACTTTAATAATAAGTTTGGCACCAGAAAGTCCTTTGCCTAAATAATCATTGGTATTTCCATTGACTATCATAGTTAAACCTTTTGTAGCAAAAGCCCCAAAACTTTGTCCTGCCGAGCCTGTAAAGTTTAATTTCAAGGTATTTTCTGGTAACCCTTCGGCACCATAAATTTTTGAAATTTCATTACTAATGATAGCGCCAACTGCTCTGTCTGTATTTACAATTGGATAGTCTAGAGTTGTTTTTTCTTTTCTAAATAAGGCAAGGTGTGCTTTATCTATAATATCAAACTCAATTGAGTTGACAATATCATGTTTCTGTTTTTGTGTATTATACATTTTGGTTCCCGCAGGCACATCAATTTGATATAAAATAGGGGATAAATCAATCCCAGCTGCTTTATAGTGTTCTAATGCTTTTTTACGGTCCAATTTCTGCACTTGCCCAACCATTTCTGTTACAGTTCTAAAACCTAATTGAGCCATGATTTCCCGAAGTTCTTGGGCGACAAAATACATGTAATTGACCACATGCTCTGGCTTTCCTTTAAACTTCTTTCTTAGTTCTGGGTTCTGCGTTGCAATACCTACTGGGCATGTATTTAAATGGCAAACACGCATCATAATACAACCAGAGGCTACTAACGGTGCTGTTGCAAAACCAAACTCTTCTGCCCCCAATAAACAGGCAATGGCAACATCCCTTCCCGTTTTTAACTGTCCATCACATTCCAGAACCACTCTGTTTCTAAGGTCATTTAACACCAGAGTTTGTTGCGCTTCTGCAATTCCTAATTCCCAAGGTAAACCAGCATGTTTTAAAGATGTTAACGGAGATGCTCCAGTACCACCATCATATCCAGATATTAAAATCACATCAGCTTTTGCTTTGGCAACACCTGCTGCTACCGTACCAACACCAACTTCTGACACTAATTTAACATTGATTCTAGCTTTTCTATTGGCTGATTTCAAATCGAAAATCAATTGAGAAAGATCTTCAATGGAATAAATGTCATGATGTGGAGGGGGAGAAATTAAACCTACATATGGGGTTGAATTTCTTGTTTTTGCAATATTTGGATTTACTTTAGGCCCAGGCAATTGCCCGCCTTCCCCTGGTTTGGCTCCTTGAGCCATTTTAATCTGTATTTCTTGGGCATTTGTTAGATAATTAGAAGTTACACCAAATCTACCCGAAGCCACTTGCTTGATGGCGCTGTTTTTCCAATCACCAGTTTGGTTTTTATAAAACCTTTCTGCGTCCTCACCACCTTCTCCAGAATTACTTTTTCCACCAATACGGTTCATGGCAATTGCTAAATTCTCATGAGCTTCTTTACTAATTGACCCATAAGACATGGCACCAGTTTTAAACCTTTTTACAATTTCTGTCCATGGCTCTACTTCATCAATTGGAATGGGATCGTAGTTGGAAAATTCAAACAACCCTCTGATGGTCATTAGATTTTTGGACTGCTCATTCACCATTTCTGCGTACTCTTTAAAGGTTTCAGGCTCATTACTACGAACCGCCTTTTGAAGTTTCGCTATAGTCAATGGATTGAACAAGTGTTTTTCACCATCTCTTCGCCATCTATATGCACCACCAATTTCCAAGTCTAAATTGGCTGCAACTTCCTGCTCTTGAAATGCTTTTCTATGACGCTTTGCTATTTCTTTTTCAATTTCATACAATCCAATACCCTGGATTCTAGTTGGTGTGTTCGGGAAATATTTATCTACTGTCTTGGTGTTAATACCAATACATTCGAATAATTGAGACCCTCGATAAGAATTTAATGTGGAGATACCAATTTTGTTCATCACCTTTAAAATGCCCTTACCTATTGCTTTATTGTAATTGTATATAGCTTCATCAAAAGTTACATCAGTAATATCATGTTCCTTTATTTGTTCGCCAATAATTTCATTAACCATATATGGGTTAATAGCACTTGCGCCAAAACCGAACAATAAGGCAAAATGATGAACTTCCCTTGGTTCTGCAGATTCTATAATGATACTTAGTTTAGAGCGTTTGCCCAAAATTTGTAATCCACTATTTACATAAGCACATGCCAACAAGGCAGGAATTGGTGCTTTGTCTTTACTTATAGATCTATCTGATAATATAATAATATTGGCGTCTTCATCAATTGCGTTTGATGCTTGATTTAGCACATGGTCTAATGCTTCTTCCAGACCATTATGCCCTTTGTCTATATCATATAAAATGGGTATTGAAACTACTTTGTAATCCGGACTTGCATCATAGTTTTTTATTTTATCCAAATCCTCTTTTGAGATTACTGGGTTTTGAATTTTTAACTTCCTACAATGTTGTTCCGTAATATTGAAAATATTTCGGTCTGTACCTAAAGTAAGACTAATGTCAGTAATTAATTCTTCTCTAATACCATCCAATGGCGGGTTGGTTACCTGAGCGAACAATTGTTTAAAATAATTATAAATCAATTGAGGACGTTCAGATAATACAGCTATTGGAGTATCGGACCCCATAGAGCCGATAGGTTCTTTGGCACTTTTTGCCATGGGAAGAATAATGGTATTGATATCTTCCAAGGTGTAACCAAAAACGGATTTTCTTTTTTCTACGGACTCCTCTCCTAAGAAAAGTGGGCAATCATTGTATGGAATATCACGCAAATGAACAAGATTGTTGTCCAACCATTTTTTGTAAGGATGGCGCTGTGCTATTTCCTCTTTTATTTCTCCATCATTAATAATGCGCCCTTCTTCCATGTTCACTAAGAACATTTTGCCAGGCTCTAATCTTCCATGAAATTCTATATTTTCTGGTTCTAAATCTACAACACCAGTTTCAGAAGACATAATTACATAACCATCTTTTGTAACTGAATACCTTGATGGGCGAAGACCATTTCTATCCAAAACGGCACCAATATAATTACCATCTGTGAAAGGAATAGAAGCTGGACCGTCCCATGGCTCCATTAAGCAAGAATTGTATTCGTAGAATGCTTTTTTTGCTTCGGACATCTCTGTATTCTTTTCCCATGCCTCTGGCACCAACATCATCATGACTTCTGGTAAAGAACGACCAGTCATTAACAATAATTCCACCACCATGTCCATAGAGGCAGAATCGGATTTTCCAGGTAGTACAACTGGAAGTATATTTTTTATCTCATCACCAAACCAATCGCTAGCCAAAAGGCCTTCTCTTGATCGCATTCTAGATACATTGCCTCTCAACGTATTAATTTCACCATTGTGGCACATATATCTAAACGGCTGTGCCAAATCCCAAGTTGGAAAAGTATTTGTTGAAAAACGCTGGTGTACAAGGGCCAATCTGGTTACAACCCTTGAATCCATTAAATCTTTGTAGTATAATTTAATATCCAAAGGCATTAAGAGGCCTTTGAAGATGATAATTTTTGTAGATAAACTTGGAAGATAAAAGAATTTGCTTTCTGATAATTTTGAAGCATTTATGGCATGTTCTGTGACCTTACGCGCCACAAAAAGTTTTCTATTAAAATCAAAAGAATCAGTTTTTTCCTCAGTAGTAATAAAAACCTGTTTAACATATGGTTCTGTTTCTGCTGCAATTCTTCCTGGAACAGATTTATTTACGGGAACATTTCTCCATCCCAATAATTTAAGCCCCTGGGTTTTTATATTCTCTTCAAAAATAGAAATACAATAATCTCTTTGGTTTTGCTTTTGCGGGAGAAAAACATTGGCAACGGCATAGGAACCTGATTTTGGCAAATCAAAACTACATTCTTCCTTAAAGAAATCATGAGGGATATCTATAAGAATACCTGCACCATCTCCAGTTTTCCCATCCGAACTTACCGCTCCTCTATGCTCTAATTTTTCCAATATTTCTAGAGCCTTGTGGATGATGTCATTAGACTTCTCCCCTTTGAGGCTACAAATGAATCCTGCACCACAGTTATCATGCTCAAATTCTGGCAAATACAACCCTTGTTTTATCAACTTCATATATTATGGTATTTCTTCAAAAATATCATTTTCCGTGAATTATTTATGCTCTATTAATTAGAATGTAACAAAAAAAGAAGCGTTTGGAATAAATCATTAAAAAATATTCATTTTCACTTTTTTAGTAATGTTAAATTAAGATTATGGTAAAATGAAGGTTATCTAAAGTATATGCCCAACAAAATATAGGGTTTAAACGCTTTTTTTGGAGTTTTTTAAACAACAATCATCTATTTTCTTAGGGAGTAACTAATTAATTAAATGTAACTAAATGTATATACCCCATATTTTTTATGGGGGTGTATAATTTATGTTTTAGTAATGCTTCTGGAAATTACTATTTTTTGTATTTCAGAAGTACCTTCATAAATCTGGGTAATTTTAGCATCTCGCATTAATCGCTCTACATGATAGTCTTTTACAAAGCCATTACCGCCATGAATTTGAACAGCTTCAACGGTAGTATCCATGGCAACTTGTGATGCGTAAAGTTTTGCCATGGCACTGGAAAGGTCATAATTATTTTTTTGGTCTTTATCCCAGGCCGCCTTGTAGACCAGATATCTTGCAGCCTCTATTTGTGTATGCATATCGGCCAATTTAAAAGCAATTGCTTGGTGGTTATATATTTCTTTGCCAAAAGTTTTTCTTTCTTTTGAATATTTCAAGGCCAATTCATAGGCACCAGCTGCAATTCCCAATGCTTGTGCTGCAATTCCAATACGACCACCAGCTAATGTTTTCATAGCGAATTTAAAACCAAAACCATCATCACCAATTCTATTTTCTTTGGGAATTTTTACATCATTAAAAATTAATGAGTGTGTATCACTTCCTCTTATGCCTAGCTTGTTCTCTTTTGGTCCAACTACGAAACCATGCATGCCTTTTTCCACAATTAGTGCATTTATGCCCCTGTGCCCTTTCTCAATATCAGTTTGTGCAATAACTAAATAAACTGATGCAGAGTTTCCATTGGTTATCCAGTTTTTTGTGCCGTTTAATATATAATGGTCACCTTTATCAATAGCGGTGGTTTTTTGCGAAGTGGCATCACTGCCAGCTTCTGGCTCAGATAAACAAAAAGCACCAATTATTTCACCTGTTGATAATTTGGTCAAATACTTTTCTTTTTGCTCCTCGGACCCAAAAGCCTCTAAACCCCAGCATACCAATGAGTTGTTCACAGATACCACAACAGAAGCTGAAGCATCTATCTTAGAAAGCTCCTCCATTACAATGGCATAAGAGATTGTATCCAATCCACTTCCTCCATATTTTGGGTCGACCATCATGCCAAGAAATCCCAATTCCCCCATTTTCTTTACCTGCTCGGAGGGAAATTTTTGAGCGTCATCGCGTTCAATTACACCTGGCAGCAATTCATTTTGGGCAAAATCCCTAGCAGCTTGCTGAATCATTAATTGCTCTTCCGAAAGTGTAAAATCCATAATTTATCAAATAAATTTTGAACACAAATATAAGTCTATAATATGTAATTGTCTTGCAGACAGAGGCGTGCATAAAGCATTTTTACTCAAAAATTGATAAGAATTAAATATCTAATGATTTTTTAATAGTTAGATTGTATTTGGAAAGGCAATTTTAATATCTTAGCTAAATTCATTATTCTTTTGATATTGAACTTAATTTAACCAACAAGGACACATGGAGGAGACCATAATTATCATCGTATTTCTGGTAGGGTATTTAGCAATCACCTTAGAGCACAACTTAAAAATTGACAAATTAATTCCTGCGTTGGCAATGATGGCCATTTTATGGGCAATAATTGCCCTTACTCATATGGATGTTTTTGAGGTGAATGCAGAGTTGAGGGAGTTGGAACCTACTCATTTGGAAGAAATATTGTTGCATCATTTGGGGAAGACCGCGGAAATACTCTTCTTTTTATTGGGAGCCATGACCATTGTGGAAATCATAGATTATTTTGATGGATTTGCTACTATAAAGAGTTTTATTAAAACAAAGAGCAAAAGAAAGTTGTTATGGTTATTTTCTATTTTGGCTTTTATCCTATCTGCAATTATAGACAATTTAACTGCAACAATTGTTCTTATAACCATTTTGCAAAAGGTAATTAAGGAAAGAGAAACAAGGTTGTGGTTTGCTGGGATGATTATCATTGCGGCCAATGCTGGTGGTGCTTGGTCTCCTATTGGTGATGTTACAACTACCATGTTATGGATTGCGAATAAAGTTTCGGCGATGCAGCTTATACAACATGTTCTTGTGCCATCTATAATTTGTATGGTAGTACCTGTTCTTATTGCTGTTAATTTTAAGGCCTTTAAAGGCAATATTGAAAGTGAATTGACTGATGATGAAGCACCAAAATCAAAATTTGGGGCAACTATGCTATATTTAGGACTTTCAGCAATTGTTTTTGTCCCTATATTTAAAACCCTTACCCATTTACCTCCATATGTGGGTATGATGTTGTCTTTGGCAATAGTGGCCACTTTTGCAGAATTATATAGTAATAGAAAATTTAGCATAACTAGTGCAACTGGTGAAGGGAATGATGCCGTTGGTCATCACAGTCCCGTACACCACTCTCTTTCTAAAATAGAGTTACCAAGTATCCTTTTCTTTTTAGGAATATTGTTAGCAGTAGCAGCATTGGAGTCCTTGGGAATGTTGTTCCATTATGCTGAAAGCTTAAATGCCGCCATTCCAAACACTGATATTGTTGTAATGCTGTTTGGTGTTGGGTCAGCTGTTATAGACAATGTGCCTTTGGTCGCTGCAAGTATGGGAATGTTCTCCGAGGGTATGGACAATCCATTGTGGCATTTTATTGCTTACTCAGCTGGTACAGGAGGAAGTATGTTAATTATAGGGTCCGCTGCAGGAGTTGTTGCCATGGGAATGGAAAAAATAGATTTTTTCTGGTACCTTAAGAAAATTGCATGGTTGGCAATGGCGGGATTCTTAGCTGGGGCCATATGTTTTATATTAATTAGGGATTTTATTTTACACGCATAATTTTATCGGTAAAATACCGTTATTAAGGCAACTTTAATAAGATAAATTTATGTTGTTGTTTCAAGACCTTGCAGATGGGGCTCAAGTAGAGGATGCGCTTTCTGAAGAAAAAACCTTATCCGTAGTAGATTTAATAGTAAATGGTGGGGCTGGAAGTATTATAATTATTTCCATACTGTTTGTATTACTGTTTGTTGCACTTTACATTTATTTTGAGCGAATCTTTGCTATAAAAGCGGCATCAAAAATCGATAAAAATTTCATGAACCAGATTAGGGATCATGTAATGAACGGAAAGTTGGACGCAGCAAAATTGTTATGTGCTCAAACTGATTCACCAGTAGCAAGATTAACTGAGAAAGGTGTTTCCAGAATAGGAAAACCATTGGATGACATAAATACAGCTATAGAAAATGCTGGTACTTTAGAAGTATATAAGCTTGAGAAAAATGTAAGCATTTTGGCTACAGTAGCCGGGGCAGCACCTATGATTGGTTTCTTGGGAACGGTGATTGGTATGATTTTGGCATTCCATGAAATGGCAAGTAGTGGCGGACAAGCGGAAATGGGTTCATTGGCATCTGGTATTTATACAGCTATGACCACAACTGTGGCAGGTTTGGTTGTTGGAATTATTGCATATATAGGATATAATCACCTAGTGAATAGAACAGATAAAGTAGTGCACAAAATGGAAGCCAATGCGGTTGATTTCTTGGATTTATTGAACGAACCTATTTAATTCTGAACTATGAAATTAAAAGGCAGAAATAAAGTTAGTCCAGATTTTAGCATGTCTTCTATGACAGACATTGTGTTTCTATTGTTGGTTTTCTTTATGTTGACCTCCAATGCACCAAATGCGTTGGATTTATTATTGCCGAAGGCAAAAGGAAAATCTACGAATACTCAAAACGTATCGGTAAGTATCAATAAGAATTTGGAGTATTTTGTAAATAATGAAAAGATTAACGGAGAATATATTGAAATTGAATTAAAAAAAGCACTGGAAGGTCAAGAGAAGCCTACCATTATTCTTAGGGCAGAAGAAAGCGTGGCCATTAAAGAGGCTGTTAACGTTATGGATATTGCCAACAGAAACAATTACAAGGTTATTTTGGCGGTGCGACCCCAATAAATGTCATTTTTAAATACGAGACACGAAAAAAAATCCTTTACGCTCACAACAATTTTGTTGAGCATGCTACTGCTTTTACTTTTTTATATTGGGCTTACTTATATGGATCCTCCAATTGAAAATGGAATTTCCGTGAACTTTGGCATAACAGATTTTGGTAGTGGTAGAGTGCAGCCAAAAGAAAGAATACAATCCCAGCCTACTAATACGCCTCCTATTGAACCTACTGTACAAGAAGAAAAAGTAGAGGAAGTACAAGAAGATATGCCTGAAGAAGTGGTTGAAAAGGAGCAACCCACCGAAAAAGTGTTGACACAAGAAAGTGAGGAATCCATTAAAATAAAACAACAGCAAGAAGCAAAACGAAAAGCTGAAGCAGCTGCTGATAAGGCCAAGGCTGAAGCAGAAAGAAAAGCTAAGGAAAAGCGTGATGCTGAAGAAAAACTTAGACAAGAGCAAGAAGCTAAAAAGAATAAATTAGATGCCCTAATGGGTGGCTTAAACAAATCTGATGGTACTGCTTCTGGTAGTGAGGGTGATGACAATAAAGCTGGAGATAAAGGTCAACCAGATGGAGACCCGTATGCAACAAGTTATTATGGAAGCCCAGGTTCAGGAAGTGGAACAGGAGGCTATGGCTTAAATGGAAGGTCATTGGTCAGCAAAGGAAAGGTTCAACAAGAATGTAATGAGGAGGGGAGAGTTGTTGTAAAAATAGTTGTGGATAAGAATGGGAAAGTGGTAAGTGCCACTCCTGGAGTTCGTGGAACAACCAATAATAGTGCTTGCTTGTTGGAACCTGCAAGAAAGACAGCTTTTCTTCATAAATGGAACTTAGATTCCAATGCTCCCAATCAACAAGTAGGTTTTGTTGTTGTCAATTTTAAATTGGGCGAGTAATAATGACCTATAAAGAAACATTGGATTGGATGTTTGCCCAACTTCCGATGTACCAAAAAAAAGGTAGCTCTGCCTTTACTGGTAAGTTAGATAATATAAAGGCTTTTACATCACACCTTAAAAACCCTGAAAGTAAATTTAAGAGCATTCATGTAGCTGGCACCAATGGAAAGGGTTCTAGTAGCCATATGTTGGCATCAATACTACAGGAAGCTGGTTACAAGGTTGGTTTGTATACTTCACCTCATTTAAAGGATTATAGAGAACGTATAAAGATTGATGGGAAACCCATCAGTAAAAAGTATGTTTCTGGTTTTATAACTAGAAACAAACCTTTTTTTGACGAATATAAGTTGTCCTTTTTTGAAATGTCAGTTGGTTTGGCCTTCGATTTTTTTGCAAAAAAGAAAGTAGATATTGCAATTGTTGAAGTTGGTTTGGGGGGACGATTGGATTCAACAAATATTATTGTCCCAGAAGTGTCTTTGATTACCAATATTGGTTTAGACCATATGGATATGTTGGGTGATACCATAGAAAAAATAACGCAGGAAAAAGCAGGGATTATTAAAGATAGCGTTCCCGTGATTATTAGCGAGTTTCAAAAAGAAAACGCAGCAGTTTTTAGGACCATCGCCAATGAAAGGAATTCAAAAATTCTGTTTGCTGAAGAAGAAATCCAAACGGAATATAAAACATCACTTTTAGGAAGCTATCAATCTAAAAATGTAAAAGGGGTTATTGCTACTTTAAAGGAATTAAAAAACTTTAAAATAACAGAGGGCCAAATAAAAAAGGGTCTAAAAAATATAGTAGCCAATACTGGCCTAATGGGAAGATGGCAGATACTTAATATAAAACCTTTGGTTGTTTGCGATACTGCCCATAATAAGGAAGGTTTATCCATTGTCATAGAACAAGTACTAAAGCAAGAATTTAATACCCTGCATGTTGTTTTGGGTTTTGTAAAGGACAAAAACCTAGAATCTGTTTTACCTCTATTCCCAAAAGACGCCAAGTATTATTTTTGTAAACCCAATATACCTAGAGGGTTAAATGTTGAAGAATTACATAAGAGTGCAATGGAATACAATTTGAAAGGAGAGAAGTTTGGGTCGGTTCAAGATGCGTATAGCACTGCCTTGGACTGTGCTTCTGATACTGATTTTGTGTATGTTGGCGGCAGTACCTTTGTAGTCGCTGAAGTAGTGTGAATTTTTCTCTTTTTTCTTTTGGAGATGTAAAAACTATCCTATATTTGCACTCGCTAATTTAAACAGCTATAAAGTAGGGCGCTTAGCTCAGCTGGTTCAGAGCACCTCGTTTACACCGAGGGGGTCGGGGGTTCGAACCCCTCAGCGCCCACTTCATTAAGGGCTTCCAAATTTTTGGAAGCCCTTTTTTATAGTCCAATATTATATTGTTAAATAAATGTTAAAAAAGAACAGACCTGTCTGTTTAAATCATTTTAACCTGTATATTTGACCAATGAAAAAACTAGGGGTACAAGAAAGGATTATTGAAACTGCATCTAGATTATTCTATTTTAATGGTTATAACCAAACAGGGATAAACCAAATTATAGAAGAGGCTGGTGTAGCAAAAGCTAGTTTATATCAGCATTTTAGGTCAAAAGAAGATATAGCTGTTGCGTATTTGATAGGACGGCATACGATGTGGATGGGTAAATTAAATGAATGTGTAAATAGGAAAAATCATAAAGGCGGTAAAATTGTTGGTTGTTTTGATTATTTAGAAGAATGGTTGTCAGAAGTTGATTATAGAGGTTGTGGATGGCAAAATATTATTACAGATTTGCCCGAAAATCATAGCAAAATTAGAGATCAAGCAGTTTTACATAAAAGTGAATTTAGGGATTGGATTCATACAGTGCTTAAAGAAGAGAAGAAGTACTCTAAAGCTGATGCAGAAAATCTTGGAGATGAAATATTAATTCTAATTGAAGGTGCAATTATATTGTCACAAATACAAAAAGACAAATGGCCTATTAAAATAGCAAGGCGTGCATGTATAAGGTTATTGAATTAGGTTATATTTTTTTGCATCGGTAAAACAGACTTGTCTGTACAAATATAAAATATCACCCAAAGATGTATATAATAATACATAAAAAATAAACAGACTTGTCTGTATTAAATTAATGAAATGATAAAAATAGTACCTCCTTTTAATAAGGAAACAGCAAAAGCAAAAGTACAGGCAGCAGAGAATGCTTGGAATAGCAAAAACCCTGAAAGAGTATCATTGGCTTATACCATTGATTCAGAATGGAGAAACAGAGATAATTTCTTTAAAGGAAGAGAAGCAATAATTGAGTTCTTAACCTACAAATGGAATAATGAATTGCATTATAAGTTGAAAAAGGATTTATGGTCATTTACAGATAATAAAATTTCTGTGCGGTTTGAGTATGAATGGCAAGACGCAAATACCAATCAATGGCATAGAACCCATGGTAACGAGCATTGGGAATTTGATGTTGAGGGACTAATGCAAAAAAGAGATATGAGTGCCAATGACATTAAAATAGAAGAATCAGAAAGAAAATTATAAACAATTATTAATATTTAAATACACAAATTATGCAAATTTTAAAACCGTTGAGCTTAGAAGAAGCAAACACAAATTCACAGGTAATTTTCAATAACGTTAAAAGTAAAATTGGAATGCTACCAAACCTGTATGCAACTATGGGAGTGTCAGATAAACTATTAGGGGGTTTTCTAACTTTTACAGAAACACTAAAAAGTGGTGAATTCACTAAAAAAGAATACGAGGCAATTGCCTTGGCAACATCACAAGCTAATGGTTGTGCCTATTGTATATCTGCCCATACTGCTTTGGGAAAAATGAACGGATTTACTGAAGAAGAAACATTGGAATTAAGAAATAATTCTAGTACTGATTTAAAGTTGAATGCATTAGTAACTCTAGCAAATGAGTTTGTAGTACTAAAAGGTCACCCAACGAATGAAGTAGTGGATAATTTCTTTGAAGTAGGTTATAACAAAACTGCTTTTGCAGAGTTAATCGCGATAGTGGCATTAACCACAATTACCAATACGGTGTACCATAATGGAGGTTTTGAAATAGATTTTCCAAAAGCACAGAGCATCAATAAACTACAAGAGGCATAAAATTTAAACAATAAAACTATAGAAATTATGATAACAATAACAAAATCGCTAATAGCAGTATTATTATTTACAGTAATCTCATTTGGGATGGAATCAAAAAGTAGTTCACTAGATAATGTGGAAATAAAACATTACCCAACGCTACACAAAACTATCGAAGTAGATGGTGTAAGTATATTTTATAGAGAAGCTGGCGACATAAGTAAGCCAACTATTTTATTATTGCATGGATACCCAACATCCTCACATATGTTTCGAAATTTAATAACAGACTTGTCTGTTCATTATCATGTATTGGCACCAGATTATCCTGGTTTTGGTAGAAGTGAGCAACCTTTGATGAAGGATTTTGAATACACTTTTGATAATATGGCAGCAATAGTCGAGGCTTTTTTAAAGAAAAAGAACGTTAAGAAGTACAGCATCTATTTAATGGATTATGGAGCACCCATTGGGTTTAGAATTGCTTCAAAATATCCAGAGAGAATAGAGTCCCTAATTATCCAAAATGGAAACGCCTATAAAGAAGGATTGCGTGATTTTTGGATTCCAATTAAAAAATATTGGAACGACTACACTGTAGAAAACGGTAAACCTTTAGAAGGATTTCATTCTCCAGACGGATTGAAATGGCAATACACACACGGAGTGCAAGATTCATTAACAGTAAGCCCAGATAACTGGAATATTGATTTGCAGCACTTGACCCGTGAAGAGAATAATGAAATTCAATTGGCCATGTTTTATGATTATAGAACTAATGTTCCTTTATATCCAGAATGGCAGCAATATTTTAGGGAGTATCAACCTCCTACACTTCTTGTATGGGGAAAGAACGATTATATTTTCCCCGCAGAAGGTGCACATCCATATAAGAGAGATTTGAAAAATTTTGAAGCTCATTTACTTGATACAGGACATTTTGCCCTAGAAGAAAAGGGCGATGAAATAGCAAACTATATTCTGAAATTCTTGAAGAAAAATAACATTAAATAGAATAGTTGAGTGTTGATTTTTAGATGGGTAAATGGGGAGGCAAAAGTTTCCCGATGCCCATCTTAAAATCCAAAAGGAACAGGTAAAAACATTGTCATAAGACAACTTTTAAATGTTCAATGAATCTCAACTTTGTATTATAATATTAAACAAATTTAACAACTAAAGAAAAGTAAAATGACAACAACAGTAATTAATGACAATAACATATTTAGAGAAAGACAACTTGTAATTGCAAATGCAAGCAAAAGAGTTAGGTGGAACATAAAGAGACGTTACACATAGTTAACAAATAATTTTTAAAACATAAAATAATGAAAACAATAAATTGGAAAAAAGCAGTCATAGCAGGAATAATAGGAACATTATTATTTGACATAGTAGGATTTATAATAACCGGTATTTGGTGGGATATTCCCTCTGTATTAGGTGAGAAAACGAGGTTAGGTTTTGCCTATGGTATTGGAGGGCATTATGGTAATGGTGTTCTTTTAGCAATACTTTATGCAGGAATAGCGCCATCACTTTGGGGTCCGAAATGGTTAAGACCACTGATATTTATTACAGCTCAAATGGTCGCATTAGTTTGGTTATTTATGCTACCACTCATAGGGGCTGGTGTAGCAGGTTTAGATGCATCACCAATGATGCCAATAATCACTTTTTTACGTCACATAGCCTATGCGGTTCCATTGATATTTTTAATTGATTATGATATAAAAAAGACACATGCTTAATTAAATTTTTAGTCAGTCGGAGAGAGGATTATTTCTTTTTGACTGATTTATTTAAAAAAACTAATAACCATGGCTAAAAATTTTGCAGAAATAGCATTTACAGATGCTGTTAAAAAATTACAAGAAGAACATGGGAGTCGAATTGGTTATGAACGAATGGAAAAGCTCAATGTAATTGATGGATTGACAGCTAATGAATCTTTATTTATTAAAAATAGCAATAGCTTTTATTTAGCTACCATTGGCGTTAAAGAGTTTCCTTATATACAGCACCGAGGAGGTCCAAAAGGGTTTTTAAAAGTGCTGGATTCAAAACGACTGGGTTTTATAGATTTTGCGGGGAACAAGCAATACGTTTCTGTGGGTAATATGACAACAAATAACAATGTTTCAATTATCATGGTTGATTATCCTTCAAGAACTAGGCTTAAAATTTTTGCTAAAGCTAAGATCATTGAACTCAAAGATAATCCCGAACTGCATAGTGTAATTGATTTAAAAGATTACAAATTTAAATCAGAACGCATGATAATCTTTAACATTGAAGCATACGATTGGAATTGTCCACAACATATTACTCCAAGATATACTGTTGAAGAAATACAAGATGCTTTTTTACCTCAACATAGATATATTGAATCTTTAGAAAAAGAAATTAAGGAATTAAAAAAGAAAATATATAAGTCCAAATAACATTGGAATAAAATAAATCAACAAGATGAAGAAAAAAAACGTTTACATTATTAACCTAGTGGTGCTTTTTACTTTTCACCAACTGGTTGTCAATGGACAAATTTCTAAGTGCATGGATAGTATAGCCTCCGAATATGCTACCAAAGGATTTAACGGGAATATTCTATACTCAAGAAATGATTCAATTGTATATACTGGTAACTTTGGTTATGCCAAATATGAAAATAGGGTAAAGCTTAATAATTCTACAGTATTTGAATTGGCATCATGTTCAAAGCAATTTACAGCCTTGGCCATAGTCCAATTGATTGAGAGAAATCATTTTAGTTATAACACCTTTGTTAAAGAAATTATAGTAGATTTTGTATATGAAAATATTACAGTAGAACACCTACTAAGACATCAATCTGGACTTCCAGATTATCAAAAGATACTATATGAAAAGAATAATTGGAGGAATAGAAAAAAAATGGCAACAAATCAAGATTTAATAAAATTATTAGGCAAACTTAAGCCAGCTTTGGAATTTGAACCAGGAACTAAATATCAGTATAGCAATACTGGATATGCAATTTTAGCTTTAATAATTGAGAAAGTTAGTGGTCAATTGTATAAAAACTATATTGCAGAGAATATTTTTGTCCCTGCAGGAATGACAATGTCAAAAGTATATAGTACTCAAGAATCTTCTGAAATTTTTCATAATGTTGCCCTAGGTTATACTTTTAATACCCGAAAAGATAAATATCAAAGGGCAGAAGATGATAAAAATCATAAACATGTACTTTGGATGAATGGTATTGTTGGGGATAGAGGGGTTTATGCTTCAATTTTAGATCTTGAAAAATGGAAGCAGGCATTAAGATATAATATTTTAATAACTAAAGAGAGCATGGAAAAAATGACATCTGTAGATAAGGTTTCACAAAAATATGGATATGGTCTTGCCATATACAATACTAGCAGTAAAGGAAAATGGGTCTATCATAATGGAAGTTGGTCTGGTTATAAAGCTTCTGCTATTTACTTGCCGGATAGTAATGAATATTTAGTGATTTTAAGTAATAATCGATTTGAAGAAACTTATAAGAAATTTGAAGAAGATTTATATAAATTAATAGAATAACAATCATTAAAATAGTAGAGATGAAAAATTACAACTTTTCTAAGAATTTTAGTAATTTACTTTCTAATTTATGACAAGGGATATCATAGACATAAACGATTTTATAATTCTGGTGGAAGAAGCCAAAGTAAACGAGCCAACAATTGATTCTTGTTTTTTTGATGAACCTTTGATTGCTGTTGCTTTTTATGGTTCTGGCAATGTGGATTTATCAGTAAAATATGGTGAAAAGCAAAAAGAGTTCAACCACACAAAGGGATTGGCTCTCTCATTTTATGCAAATGAAAAGGTAGAATTTGTACATACTGTATCTGCTTCAAAACCTTTGGAATGTTTGGTTATTGCAACAACTGCAAATACCATTGATAAACTTCCAAATCATGAAGGCGAGTTATTTGGTGAAATGCTTAACGAATTGGTTAACCCCTCGGATTACTATGTTGAGGGACCAAGTTTTATTATGACCCCAGAAATGCAATCCGTAGTGGACTCTTTGTTTAATATTCAGTACGAGGGTAAAACCAAAATGATGTTCTTTCGCAGTCAAATAACAGCATTACTTTCACACTTTTTTGGTCAGTTAGCCAATTTAAAAACTGAAAAAATAAAAATACCAGAGCGTGAAAAGCTGAACCAAGTAAAAGATATTCTACTAAATAACATGGATAGTCCACCTTCGTTAAATGAAATCTCCAAACAAATAGGACTTAATACTTTTAAATTAAAGAAAGAGTTTAAAGCGTTTTTTGGTGTACCAGTTTTTAAATATCTACAAAATGAGCGTCTTACCTTGGCTCATAAAATGATTCGTGGTAAAGAAGCTACAGTGCAAGAAGCCGCATGGCATGTAGGCTATGACAGTCTTAGTTCCTTCTCAAATGCTTTTGAGAAAAAGTTTGGTTACAGACCAAGCCAAATTAAGTAAGCTCCTTTTCGAACAAATCTTTATTCTTTTAAAACAAACTAGTCCATTGTCTGCACAATAGTTTTGCCATGTAACATAAAATATATAAAGTCATGGATATTAAGCGTGCAATTTTACTAGGCATAGCCATTTGGGTCATAGCCGTACTCTTTTACTCACTTTCTTATTATGTTCCCTTTATAGAAGATGCAGATATACAAGCAAACGTTGTATTGTTTATTGTAGTTATGCCATTAGTTTGGTTTGCAAGTAATAACTATTATAAAAAGGGTAGTACAACCCATGGATACTTAGTGGGGCAAACCATGTTGTTAACTGGTGTTGCATTAGATGCACTTATTACGGTTCCGTTATTTGTAATTCCAAATGGAGGAAGTCATTATAGCTTTTTCACCTCTTTAGGCTTCTGGATTATAGTCTTTGAGTTTTTATCTGTAGCTGTATTGTACTGGTATGCTCGGGTATACCCTAACAACATTATATCAAAACAATAAGATTATGCATTTTACTTTTGAAAACGTAGCAATTATCTTACTAGTATTACTAACGGGACTTTCGGCAGGATTGTGTTTTACATGGTCTAATGCAGTAACAACAGGAATAGGACGCCTAGATACCCTGGGTTACTTAAGTGCATTTCAGCAGATGAACAGGGTTATATTAAATCCAATATTCTTTATTGTTTTTTTTGGCCCATTCTTCTTAAGTGTAATCAATTTATATGTTTTTAGGAATGCGTCCAGTTCAACAGTCTGGTTATTAATTGCGGCGGGGACAATTTACTTTATTGGGGTTGTATTGGTAACTATTTTTGGGAATGTACCCCTCAATGAAATATTAGATAAAACTGATATGGCTTCCGCTCGTTTAGAGGATTTAAAAACTCTAAGGGAGACCTTTGAAGTTAAGTGGAATCAATTCCATTTCATTAGGACTATAACTTCTATAATATCATTTCTGTTATTGCTGATTTGCCTTAGTCAAATCTCAAAAACCAATATTTAAATTATAAACATATCATCAATCAAAAATAGAACATAAACATAAAATAAAAATGGAAAACAAAAGCAACATTTTAGTAATTGGCGGAACTGGAAAAACAGGACGCAAAGTAGCAAGTAAATTAATTTCCTTGGGCCATCATGTAAGAATTGGCTCTAGGTCTGCATCTCTTTCCTTTGATTGGAACGATTCTGAAACCTGGTCTAACGCTATGCAAGGTATGGACAAAGTCTATATTACCTATCAGCCAGATTTGGCTGTTCCCGGAGCTTTGGACGCAATTGAAGAATTAACAAAAAAAGCCAAACAATGCAATGTTAAAAAACTGGTTTTATTATCAGGAAAAGGAGAAAGAGAAGCTGAATTGTGTGAACAGGTGGTTATGCATTCTGGGATAGATCATACCATTGTAAGAGCTAGCTGGTTTAATCAGAATTTTAGCGAGAGTTTCTTTTTAGAACCTATTCTTGAAGGTTTTGTAGCCTTACCGCAAGCTGATGTAAAGGTGCCTTATGTTGATACTGATGATATTGCTGATGTTGTGGTTGAAACCTTACTAGATAATAAGCATAATGGAAACATATATCAGCTTACTGGTCCTAGAAGTTTAACATTTAGTGAAGTTATTCAAGAGATAGCAGAGATAACAGGAAGGGATATTGCGTTTACACGCATAGCTTTACCAGCATATACAAAAGTGATGGAACAACAAGGTGTGCCAGCTGATGTTGTTTGGCTGATTGAGTACTTATTCTCCGAAGTTTTAGGTAACCCTAACAATTCTGAGATTACAAATGATATTGAAAACGTATTGGGGAGAAAACCAAAGGACTTTTTAGACTATGTTAAGGAAACAGCTGTTACAGGTATTTGGAACCCAGAGGTTCCAACTGCTAAATAAATATCCATAAGTCATGTATACGATTATAAAAATAATTCTTATTATGGTATTATTTGCCATTCAATCAATAATGAGTTAGAATTTTGGGAGTAATAATCAAAACTGAGATATCACAAAAAAATTAGTACATGAAAAAAGCCATTATTACATTCAGCATTATTCTTTATGCCTTAGCAGTACCTTTTTTGGAAATTAACAACACCCATGTTTTCAATCCAGATTGGACACCTCATGTTAGAATTCATGAGGTATGGCAATTAATTACAAATTCTAGTGTTGGCATATTTTGTCTTTGGCTTGTTTGGAAAAAAAATGAAATGAAAATAAGCGCAATTTTAAGTTTGCTCATTACTGGAGGATTTTTAGTCGCCTTTGTTTTAAAAGATTCTTACGGCGGTTCCATGAAATATCTGGATGGCAGTGAAAAGACACTTTTGGGTTTCAATATTGGTGTTTTGGGGTTTGGTATTGCTTTTTCATTGTTATCATTGACCCTGTTGTTGAGAAAATCAGAGTCAAATTATTAAAAATAAATTATTGTTTTTTTTATTCATTCAGAAACATAAAAGCTATTCATTCGTCCATATATTTCAACTAAAAGTATAAAATGAGTTTACTAAAAAGTTTATTGATAATTGTTTCTATCTTGTTAACTAGTTCATTTAGTTCTAAAACAAGCAAGGTTACAATATCAAAACTGGATATTGTCTTTGTAGAAAGTACAAACAAATTCACTCAACCGCAGAAACAGCTTATTCGTAGTGAGATAATCATGGCGGATAAGCAGATAAGAAACTTACTGCCTAATTTACCCAGTAGTATAAAAGTTATAGTTGAAATAGTAGATTGGGATTTGGATATTGTAGGTGGAGTTACCGGGAGGACAGAAACTAACTCTCCTCCTTTTGTTGCGATTCAGATATCAAACAAATTTCCTGAAGGAATAGTTGCTGCTGCTAATGCAGGTTTGCAAACTACTATTTTTCACGAATTTCATCACTTGTCTAGAGGGTGGGCAATTAAGGATAATAAATTTGAGCCAGGAATATCAATAGCTATGGTAAATGAAGGATTGGCTGAGGTTTTTTCCGAAGAATACACTGGTGTGGTTTTTAAGGAGAATCATGTGCCAAAAGGAGCTGATGCAGATGCGTGGGTTAAAGAAATATTAGTATTACCCAAGAACGCCAATTATCAAAAATGGATGTTTGAACATCCTGATGGAAGAACCTCAATTGGATATAGAGCAGGAAATTTTTTGGTTAAAAAAGCAATAAGCAACTCCGGAAAGTCTATTTTGGAGCTTAGTAATCTTACTCCAAGCAAAATAATAAAACTAGCAGGGTACTGATATTGTTAATGTAGAAAGAATGAAATTCTGATTAAGTTATTGTGATATTGTCAATGAAGTTTTTTCATAATAAGATTTTGGACCATCACAAACAGGACAGGTATAATCCGTTGGTAATTTCGAAAAAGGAGTCCCTATGTCAATATTGTTCTTTAAATCACCATATGCTATATCGTAAACAGTGAAGCAAGATTTACATTGATGGACTTCTTTGGAAGTTTCTTCAATTTCCGATTTTAGTTCTTTTTGAGTAGAATTATCTTGTTGCCCCATTTCATTAAAGTACTTCTTGCTCAATTCCATTAGAAGGCCAGGAAGTTCAATTTTATCTACATCTCTGGCATACGCTTTGTAAACTTGTGAATTGGGATCAAACTTTTCAAAATGAAGGACATTGTATGTAGGGCGTACTTCAAAATCCTTGACTAAGGAAGGAGGTGTGTTTTTTTCAATAATTACTGATGAAAAGTGGGAGCGTTTTCCAGGATCATTGCTTATGCCAAAGGTTAGCCCATAAGTGCTAATATCATTTTGGTCAAAACTACGGACCAAGAATTTCTTTAGTTCCAATGCCTCATTGTCATCTACGGGTAAGTGCCAGTTCATTTCCAATTGAGAATGTCTAATGTTGATTCCTTTTTGACCCAAAAAACGTTCTAAATCTGGCCTAGATTTACTTTTAATATTTTTCACTATAAAAGATTTCCATGGAGTGATACATATTTTCCCAATGCTATTTGCCAAGCAGAAACCACAAAATTCCTTTAAAAAGGCCAAATTATATTTATTGTTTCTCCAATAAAGACCTAACCAGTATTCGTCCAACCCCATTCTGTTCATACCTTCGTAATATGGAAAGGTGAGAAAGGGAATCTCTAATGGCTTTTCTACTGTTTTATTGTTAGTATTTAGATTTTTGTTCAGGATAAAAAATAGTTCTTCTACGTCAGATACATCATCATGAATGTCTTCTATGGCCTTTGAAATTGTTGTAATATCCCAACTATAAATTAATACCGGATAATATGCAGAATCTTGCCAGTGTGGCAGTTTTATATTTAAATACCAGTAATCTTCATTTTTGGAAGCAATAAAGTTTAAATCGCCACTAAAATTGGGAACCAATCGCTGTTTTGGGTCTGTTATATTAATTTTTAGTTTAGGTAAATAATCAAACCCTTCTAATATGTACAAGTAGGTAGATCCTTTTAACCAATGCGTCATGCCAAAAACGTCAGCAGAGACATAGGAACTCACAATGTTTTGATAGCTTCTATCTGGAATAATATCTGTATTATATTTGGAAATGTTTTCTAGTTGTTTTTCATCTGCGCTCAGTAAAGGAAAAAGTAAATCTTGCCTAGATCCAAAGTAAATTTCTTTAAGTCCAACGGTTTCTAATATGGTGATAACATCTTTTAATTCTCCTGGTGATGTTACACCACCTTTAAGTAAAATACGATGTAGATTATCATTCATAACATATTTTTTTAGGTAAGTACCGCTTGTAATTGTTTATCTAGTATTTGTTTCACCTCTGGTTTACAGCTTCCACATCCCAAGCCGGCTCCAGTTTCCGAACAAAGATTTGCAAAATTTGAACATCCATTATTTATAGAATCAATTAGATTTCCTTCTCCAATCTGGGCGCAAGAGCATACCAGTTTTCCTTTCATAGGAATAGAATTTCCACCACCCCTTAATAGCTCATTTCTTTTTTCTGAAAGTTCTATTTCTTCTTCTATAAGTCTTTTGAATTCTGCGAATTCGTTTTTATCACCCATCAAAATAGTACCTACAAGGGTATCATCTTTTACAATACACTTTTTATAGTACTTTTTACTTATATCCATTAAGATGATTTCATCATATGAAGTGTCTCCACGCGGTGCGTTTACCATGCCAATACTACAAAGGTCCAAATCTTCAAACTTTAAGATATTCATTAGCACAGAGCCTTTGTAAATACTACTAAAGTCTCCTAAAATATATTTTGCTGCAATATCTGCCTGTTGTTCTGCGGCAGAGGTAATACCAAAAAGAGAATTGTTGAACTCTGCTATTTCACCCAAAGCAAAAATGGATGGATCACTGGTCTGCATGTAAGCATTGACTATCACCCCACGTCTGGTTTCTATGTTTATTTGCTTGGCAAGTTCAATGTTGGGTCTTGTGCCAATTGCATATACGATGGCATTGCACTTAATAGTACGACCCGTTTTTAAATTGACGGATAGGGAGAATTTATTTTTCTTTTCCTCAAAAACAGTGCTTACTTCATTGTCAAAATAAAGACCAATTCCTCTTTCAGCAACATCTTCCGCTAATAATTTACTTGCCACGTTGTCTAACTGGCGCTCCATTAATCTTGGTGCTCTTTGTACAATACTTATATTGACATTTCTTTTTTTTAGAGCAGCTGCTAGTTCTAGTCCCAATAGACCACCGCCAACAATGATCACATGTTGTTCATGTGGAGGTAGGCCAGTATCCAATAAGTATTTCTTTAATTCATCCGCATCAGTCCGTTCTCGCATTGTGAACCTTCCAGGTAAATTTATTTGAACATCACTGGGAACAAAAGCTCTACTCCCTGTGGCCATAATTAGAATGTCATATGTATGCTTCACATTATTGGAATCTATAACACATTTTAGTTCTCTATCTATATTGATGATGCCAACCTTGGAATGCAATTGAAGCCTTAGCTTCTTCACCTCACCCTTTTTTAGCTTTTCAAGGGATTCCCATGAAAGTTCTTCGCTAACATATTCTGGTAGCAAGACCCTATTGTAAAAAGCATTTTTTTCTCTTGAAAAAACATGAAGCTCATCTGTTTCATTCTTTTCTCTATATGTTTGTACAAATCTATAAGCTGCAGCACCGGCTCCAATGACAATTATTTTTTGCTTTGGCTTTACATATTTTTTTACTTCAACAGCGCAATACTTAAAATCAGGCTCTTTGGAAATAGGATCTACTAGATTGTTTGTTAAGTTATTTGCCCTACCAAAGTCCTTTCCAAGAATTTTACCCCAATGCATAGGCATAAAGACAACACCTTCTCTTATATCAAAATTTATTTTGACTTTTACTTGAACACTTCCTCTAACGCTTTTAATTACAGCAATATCCCCTTCATTTAATTGCCGCAAATAAGCATCAACCTTGTTTATTTCTAAGTAGGGCTCGGGAATGTGGGTCAATAAACGTTGTACTTTGCCTGTTTTTGTACGTGTATGCCATTGATCCCTTACTCTACCAGTATTTAGAATCAAAGGAAATTCTGAAGATGTTTTTTCGGATTGATTTTCAATTTTTTGAGGCGCATTAAAATGTGCTTTTAAGTCATTTGTATAAAATTGTTTATCAACAAAGAGTCTTGGGGTTCCTTTGTGGGTTGAATGAGGAACAGGCCACTGAAAACTACCTTCATTTTTTAGACGGTCATAGGATAGGCCAGAGATATCAATATTTGTCCCTTTGGTTAATAGACAATGTTCATCATATACCTCACTTGTATTGTTGTAATTGAAGCCTTTAAAATTCATTCTTTTTGCAAACTTCCATAGGATTTCAGCATCTGGTAAAGCTTCACCAGGAGGGTCCATTACTTTGGGCAAATAACTAATTCGTCTTTCCGAATTGGTCATAGTTCCCTCTTTTTCTAACCATCCAGCGGCTGGTAATAATAAATCTGCATATTTTGTTGTTTCAGAATCATGAGATATATCTTGTACCACAACAAAACTTGCATTTTTAAGAGCTTTTTCTACTTTTTTAGCATTGGGTAGACTAACCACAGGATTGGTGCAAATAATCCAAACTGCTTTTAATTTCCCTTCTTCCAAGGCATCAAACATTTCTGTTGCGGTATAACCCGGTTTTGGATTAATTTCTTTACCTCCCCAAAAATCTGATACCTCTTTACGATGACTGGGATTACCTAAATCTTTATGGGCAGCAAGTAAATTAGCCATACCGCCTACTTCTCTTCCTCCCATAGCGTTGGGTTGTCCTGTTAGAGAAAAAGGACCAGAACCAGGCTTCCCTATTTGCCCAGTAAGAAGAGATAAATTGAGTAGTGCCGTATTTTTTGAAACACCTATTACACTTTGGTTTAGCCCCATGGTCCACATACTAATGAACCCTTTTGCGTTGCCAATATATTGGGCTGCTTTTTTAATATCCTCTATTGTTATACCACAGAGTTTTGCGGCTTCTCGCACAGAATATTGAAAAGCAGTTTCCCTACAGGCTTCAAAATTTACTGTATGTTTTTTTATGAAGTCCCTGTCTATTTTTTTCTTTTCAATAAGAATTCTTGCAATGGCGTTAAAAAGAATCACATCTGTTCCTGGTATAATTTGAAGATGTAAATCTGCTGATGCACAAGTTTGCGTTTTTCTGGGGTCTACTACAATTATTTTAACGTTTGGATTTTCTTCTTTATGCTTTTCCAATCGTCTAAAAAGAATGGGGTGGCACCAAGCGGGATTGGCTCCGGCAATAAAAAAACAATCGGCCAATTCTATATCTGCATAGGAAATGGGGACAGAATCTTCTCCCAAGGTCTTTTTGTATCCCACTACTGCGGAACTCATACATAATCTGGAGTTGGTATCTACATTATTTGTGCCTATAAACCCTTTGGTCAATTTATTTACCAAATAATATTCTTCTGTAAGACATTGGCCAGAGACATAAAAGCCAACACTATCTGGGCCATATTTGTTTATGATGCTCTTGAAAACCCCAGCAGCCCTATTAAATGCAGTATCCCAAGATACTCTTTGCATGGGGTGGTCTCTGCTCCATCGCATTTCTGGATACAGAATTCTGTCACTGGTGTCTTGGGCCACATAGTTAAGAGTTTTGCCCTTTGTGCATAACATACCCATGTTTACGGGATAATCTTTATCACCTTCTACAGAGAGATTTCCTTTGGCATCCTTTTCAACCAATATGCCACAGCCTACTCCGCAGTACGAGCAAATGGTTTTATGCACATTATTTTTTTTCATAAATTTTACGTTCAGAGAAAAGAATCCAAGATGAAGTAAAATTATAAAAATACGTATAAATACGTAGTGTTTATTTGATAATATTTAGGCTTATAATTATAGTTTTCTTACTAGAACTAAGCTAAAAATATATTTTAGGGAACAATTATGTTCAATGGTGTCTATACTAGATTAAATTTTTGAGCTTTCTTGGAAAGGTCAATTAAATTTTTAACATCCATTTTACGCATTAAGTTAAAGCGGTGCGTTTCAACCGTACGCTTGCTTTTTTGTAGTTTTTCCGAAATTTCTTTATTGGTAAGACCTGTTAAGACAAGTTCTAATATCTCTAGCTCTTTACTTGTTAAATCAAAAGGGTTATCTCCACTTATTGAAGTTTCAATGGCACTTAAGGGTTTTGAGGAAGAATTTAAAAGATTGTTAACCAGTACGTTGGATATGTCTCCACTAAAATACTTGCCACCTTGCTCAACTGTATGAATAGCTTTAAGAAATTCTACCTTGCCGGTATCCTTTAATAAATAACCACTGGCGCCAGCTCTAACGGATTTTAAAATATATTCTTCCGAATCATGCATAGAAAGAATAATACACTTAACATCATCACCTTGCTTTTTTAATTCTTCCACCGCTTCAATGCCTGTCATTTCAGGCATTCTAATGTCAATTATCAGAAGGTCTGGGTCCGTATTTTTAACCATTTCAATGGCTTCCTTTCCATTAGAGGCTTCACCAATTACAATAAGATTTTCTTCTTCTTCTAAAAGGGCTCTAATACCATCGCGTACTAAAAAATGGTCATCGGCCAATACAATACTTGTTTTGTTCAAAATGATATTATTACGTATAAATTCTTAGAAAGGTAAAAATAATAAAATTAAAAAGCCACCGCAACCATAAATATGGTCACAGTGGCTTTAACGAAGCAAAGTTATTTTACTCTTTTGTTGTGTTCAGGAATTTTGGTTTAATGGTCAACATAGCCCATGCCCAGTTTTGACCCCCTGCAGCAGCATCTTCTGTAATGCCTTTAAGTTCGTACATGCCATCACTTGCAAACATTTGTGAATACCCAAGTGTTAAGGAATAGCCTTTAAAGCCTTGAGAAAATACTAAATCTAATTCTGTTCCTAATGATTTTTCGCCACTAGGCAATTCTTGCTCTCCACTAAAGTTGAGTACTTTTACTAAAAGGCTAGATTTTTCTCCTGTTTTAAATTTTGCACTTGCATGGATATCAAACAAACCAACTGAGTTGGCATGATTTCCGACATAGAAATAGTCCATGAATCCATTAAACTTATGGTTGGTTCCATACAAAGGGAAGAAAGCTTCAGTTTTATCTGTTGTACCTGTGTCATTTCCACTAATGATTTCAATCCCAGCCCCAAGTCCAACACCAGGAGATGCTTTATAACTAAAATCTAAACCAAGTAAATATGCTCCACCAACGTCTACACTACCTTGTCTCTCGCCCATTTGTAAATAGGCATTCGCATCAAACCCAAAACTTCCCTTTTTGTAGCCTAAATGCGTGCCGATTGTCTGTAAACTGCTAAGACCATCGGGCATGGTTGTATCGGTTGCATCAAAGTTTTGAAAGCCATTGTTTAAAAACAATAAACTCCCTGAGAAGTTAGACCAAGCCTGCTTTAAGTATAAATACTGCATTGTTTTATAGGAGAAGAATCCAGTAGTGTTATATGCGGTTCCTACGGACTTGAACCCAGATGGGTTATCAAAATCTTGATTGAATGCCAGTCCAAAATCTAGTTTAAATTTGTCTTTAGCATACTTAAGTACGGCAGCGTCATGGTTACGTGCTTGTTGTGCCCAACCTACAGAACCTAAAATGCGTTGGTCATCATACACCAAAGTTTGCCTACCTAATTTTGTAGAAAAACCTTCGCCAAGTTTAATGCTAGCCCATGCTTCAAAAAGGGCAAAAGAATCGTTTGCGTCATCAGGCAATAACTGTCTGTTTTCACCCCAGACCATAACATCTTGTAAGCTTACGTAGAACTTGTATGTATCTGAAGTATATCCTGCGTTTAATCTTACTCTTGTAGATGTTGCAAAACCTGCATCTGCATCTTCTGCAATTAGGTTTCCAAATCCGTTTCTATATTCCGTGCGTGGACGAAATTCTCCATCCAATGTAAATTGAGCAAATGACAAATGAATAAAAAATAATGCCATACCAAATAATAAATACTGCTTTTTCATAATTGTAATTGTTTAAGTAATAACTGGTTTTGAGTTGTTAGTGTTCTAAAAAATCTATTAAGTGTTTTCTGTATTTGTAATAATCTGGGTGTTCTAAAACTGTTTTTCTACTTCGAGGACGCTCAAAATCTATTGATAAAGTATCCCCAATTTTTGCCCTTGGTCCACTAGTCATCATCACCACACGATCTGCCAAGAAAATGGCTTCATCCACATCATGGGTAATCATAACGGCAGTAATCTTTTCCTTGTTCCAAATTTCAATTAGGGTATCCTGAAGTTCTCCTCGAGTCAGTGAATCCAACATGCCAAAAGGTTCATCCAATAAAAGCACCTGTGGTTTAATGGCAAATGCCCTAGCAATACCTACACGTTGTTGCATTCCTTGGGAAAGCTCCGTTGCCTTTTTGTTAAAAGCTCCTTCCAAACCTACTTTTTGAAGGTAGTATTTGGCTATATCCTTACGTTGTGATTTTGTGGCATGTGGAAATACTTGGTTTACTCCGAGCATTACATTTTGTAAGGCTGTCATCCATGGCATTAAACTAGGAGATTGAAAAATAACTCCTCTATCTGGCCCTGGACCTTTTACAGGATTGCCTAAAACAGCTATATTGCCACCGGAAATAGGGTTTAAACCTGCAATCATGGAAAGCATGGTTGTTTTTCCACAACCAGAATGTCCAATGATGGTAACAAACTCTTCTTTCATTATTTGAAGATTCAGGTGCTCCAATACAACGTAATCTCCTTTTGGTGTGGGATACACTTTTTTTAAATCGTGCAAATCCAACATTACCTTTGAAGGATAAAGAATACCATTTTCCATATATTCTGATGTTGCTTGCGGTGCTATGGTTTGTTTGCTCATATCTTTCAGTTTAAGGTTAAGCTACAAAGCTTTTAGGGCTTAGGTTTGGTAAAATATATTCTGTTTGTGAAACTGACTTTCGTTCATTGCCAATATCCATTAGGTATTCAATAATGGCATTTCTTGTCTTTTTATAACTTGGGTTGTCATTTAAAGCCGTTTTATCCCTTGGGCGGTCAATTTCAATTTTAAATTCGGGTCCAAGTGTTGCATTTGGTCCAGGTCTCAAGGGAATGATTCTATCTGCCATATAAATACCTTCGTCCACATCATTTGTAATAAGAAGTGCAGTTCTTTTATCAACACTCCAAATCTTTAATATTTCATCCTGTAAATTGCCCCGTGTCAATGCATCTAAAGCACCCAATGGTTCATCCATGATAATCATCTCTGGTTTCATGGCTAATGCCCGGGCAACTGCTACCCGTTGACGCATTCCTCCTGAAAGTTCTTTGGGTCTTTTGTTAATAGCGGGTGTAAGACCAACCATTTCTACATAATCGTTTACCCTTTTATTAATTTCACCTTTTTTTTCTTTTGGAAAAGCTTCTCTCACAGCCATTTGTACATTTTGACCAACCGTTAGCCATGGTAAAAGCGAATAATTTTGAAAGATTACACCTCGTTCATGGCTGGTATCTATCACTGGGTTTCCTTTAAAGAGGACTTCACCACTAGTTGGCTGTAAAAGACCATTGATAAGGTTTACTAAAGTGGTTTTTCCACTTCCCGTGAATCCAACAATAGCCACAAATTCGCCTTCTTCTATGTTAAGGTTGATGTTAGACAATACTTCTGTACTGTTCTCACCTTGACCATAGGTTTTGTAAATATTACGAAGTTCTAAATATGACATCTCTTATCTACTTTTAGGGTTATAATCCTTCATTTTTGTTGAATGAAACCATTTTTTGAATAGTCAACATTACTCTATCCAATAGGAAACCAATTAGCCCAATAACAAACATGGCAACTATGATTTTGGAATTGGAATCATTAGCTCCATTCTGGAACTCTTCCCATACAAAAGATCCTAAACCTGGACTTTGTGCCAAAAGTTCAATGGCTATTAGTACCATCCATGCAACGGACAATGTTATTCTTAATCCCGTAAATATGAGGGGTAAGGAAGAAGGTAAAATCACTTTAAATACTTTTTGAAAAGCACCTAATTTTAGGACTTTGGCTACATTGATATAATCTTTATCCACTGATGAAACCCCCATGGCCGTATTGACTAAAGTTGCCCACATTGAGCATAGACCTACGCTAATAAATGAAATAATAAAAGCACTATCCTGATTGGAATCTTTAGTCATGGTCTTTACAATCATGAACACCAATAATAACCATACCACTGGCGATACAGGTTTGAAAATTTGTATTAACCAATTAAAGGAACTTCTAAGTGTTTCACTTAACCCTATAATAATACCAATGGGAACCGCAATTAAAAGTGCCAATAGAAAACCTGCAAAAACAGTTTTTAAACTGGTCATTATTTGATCTACAAAGGATGGTCTACCTGTATAAGTGATAGCATCTTGGCCAGCGGCAACACGCTTTTCATTCATAGCAGCTGTCTTTTCCTTAAAAGCCAATTTATCCGCACTAATAACTTTGTGGTCTTTTAGTAAGGTCTGGAAAGATGCCCAAACTTGTGACGGAGATGGTAAGGTATTAGGTTGGCAACTTATGTCACCAGAAGAAATACATGCTTTCATAGCATCTGCCGCTTCTTGACCTTGATCAGTTAAAGCCTTTTCTATTTTATAATTGGCTTCCATATTAAAGAGTGCCTTAGATCCAGCATGCCATAGTCCAATGAATAATAATATAGATGCAATCGGTACAACAAACTTTTTAAGAATGGTCAGAATGTCTTCTTTCTGTACTTTTCCTGAGAAAAGAGCGGCGAATGGTTTTAGGGCTCCAAAACCCATAAACCTAGTTACTTTATTCAATGTTAAACTTTGCTTCATTTTTTTTGGATTTAACAATGTTAGTTAGTCTTTGTTTCCAATAGAGAAACTGTTTATGTATGCTATTGGATCTTTTGCATCATAGGAGTTACCGTCAATAAAATCGGTAGTTGCAGGCTTAAACCCATCTGTTGTTGGAATATCTGTTGCTGGAATATGTCCCTCTGCTACAAGGATATCAGCTGCTTTTTTCCATATATCTGGTCTGTAGATATCTTTAATTGTAGACGAGTACCAATCTGCTGGTTTAGCTTCAGGAATTTGTCCCCATCTTCTCATTTGTGTCAAGAACCAAATACCATCAGAATAGAAAGGATAGGTAGCATTGTACTTGTAGAATACATTAAAGTCTGGCATAGAACGCTTGTCCCCTTTTTCGAATTCAAAAGTTCCTGTCATAGAGTTAGCTAATACCACTTCATCTGCACCAACATATTGGGGCATGGAAAGAATTTTTACAGCCTCTGGTCTATTTCCTGGCTCATCTAACCATTTTCCTGCACGAATCAAAGCTTTTGTTACTGCAATTGCAGTATTTGGGTTTTCATCTACAAATTTTTTGGTCATTACGAATACTTTCTCTGGATTGTTTTTCCAAATATCATAGTTCGTTGTTACGGGTACGCCAATTCCTTTAAAAACGGCTTGTTGGTTCCATGGTTCACCTACACAATACCCATAAATAGTACCTGCTTCCAAAGTTGCTGGCATTTGTGGTGGTGGGGTAACGGATAATAAAACTTCTGCATCAATTTGGCCTTGTACATTATCTGCCGTGTACATTCCAGGGTGAATACCTGCAGCAGCTAACCAGTAACGAATTTCATAATTATGGGTTGATACAGGAAATACCATACCCATTTTAAATGCCTTGCCACTATTTTTGTATTCCGTAATTACGGGTTTAAGCGCATCAGCTTTAATAGGGTGAATTGTCTTGCCCTCAGAATCTTTTGGAACATTGGGCTTCATTTTAGACCAAACATCATTAGATACAGTAATACCATTTCCATTTAAGTCCATTGAAAATGGAGTTACCAATTCTGCTTGTCTACCAAATCCTGCACCAGCAGCAATGGGTTGACCGGCCAGCATATGAGAGCCATCTAACTGCCCGTCTATTACTCTATCTAATATGTTTTTCCAGTTGGATTGGGCTTCTACCGATACAAAAAGGCCTTCATCTTCAAAAAAACCTTTTTCCTTGGCAATGGCTAAAGGCGCCATATCTGTAAGCTTAATAAACCCAAAAGTAAGTTGGGGTTTTTCAATTTCTAATACAGCTGAAGCTTCTGATTCTTCTGACACTGTGGTTGCTTTTTTTTCTTTACCTCCACATGCAGTAATTAAAATGGATAGTAATAAGAGAATTGAAATTTTAGAAAGTTGTGGTTTCATATTGTGTAGATTTAATGTTTTACGTATTAATACTTATTTTTGACAAATGTATACGTATGTTTTATTAAATTTTATGATGATACCCATAGATTAAACACTTTTTAATCATATAAAAACCTGCTAAAAAACATGTTTTTAGTATAAGATCTTAGTAGTTAAATAATTGTGGGTTTTTTTATTAGAGGATGATATACGTAGAAGTATACGTATGTGTCAGAAAAGTTATTTTATTTATTTTGAAATAATTTAGGAATCCAAGTAGAAGTTATGTTCTGAAATTTCTTTTTTTAATAGACTTATATTGCTTATTCCAATAAGTTTTCCTCTAGTTGTAATGAGTTTTTCTTTTTTAAGAGAAGAAAACACTCTAATTACTTGCTCTTCTGTAGTGCCAGCATGGTCCGCGTATTCTTTTCTGCTTAATGATAGATTGATAAAACCATTAAGGTTTCCAAACTTCCTATGAACATATAATAGGGTATCAATTACACGCTCACGAACTGTCATTTGAGAAAGTGATTTTACTTTGGCTTCACTTTTATTCAGCTCATTGGCATAGAAGAGCATTAACTCATAGGTAAATGAGGGCTCTAATCGTAAAGCTTGTTGTAAAGAGCTTTTGGAGAAGTAACATAAAGTAGAATCCTCCAAAGCAATGGCGGCAATGGAATAATATTCTTCACTTCCAAATCCGCGATGTCCAATAATTTCTCCATTTTTTGCAAAACGAACTATTTGCTCCCTACCATTTATACCAGTTCTAAATACTTTTACTTTTCCGTTTAATAGAAAAAATAGTCCATTTACAGGAGCTCCTTCAATAATAAATTGCTGACCCTTTTTACAACGTATTTTGGTTTTTTTGGATGCAAGTTTTAATACAATATCTGAGGCTAAGCTTTTTTTAATTAAGCATTTTGTATTTGCACATAAATCACAAGCCATTCTGGAAGATTCTGTTCTTCTATTTTCTATGGTTAATGAGTTATGTATTTTAAGAGCCTCCATTCTACGAGCTGTATTTTATTTATCAGCTAAGCTTAAGTTTATATTATTACTTGCAGGAATTTTCTTTTCTTCTTCCGCAGTGGTAAATTTTATAGTTAAAGACATTAGAGCGGCAATAATTACAAACCCACCAATAACAAAATACCCGCTGGATACAGCGCCAGATGCTGCTACTGTTTGAGCAGCCTGAACTACGTTTTCTCCCATATTCATTGTAGATTCAATTGCTTCACTTTCTGAAGTGGCAGATTTTGCCTTTAAAAGCAATGCTGCCAAAAATGCCCCAACATTACCACCAGCTCCAACGATACCAGAAATAGATCCAATAGCTTTCTTATTTATAAATGGTACTACTGAGAACGTTGCGCCTTCGGCCATTTGTACGGTAAGGCTAAAGGCTACTAGAAAGAAAATACCAATTCCCAAGCTTGTGGTCAATGAAAATGCGGAAAGCATAATGCCTTCTGCGGCTAGAATGAGTGCAAGGAAAAAAACTCTACCTCTTAGACCTTTTAGTTTCCCAAATTTGTCACCAAAAAAACCACCGAGCGTTCTAGCGAAAATATTCATCAAGGCAAATGATAAAACTAAATTCCCGGCGGTAGACCTTTCCAAACCAAATCTGTTTTGAAGATAATCGTCCATTGTTCCATATACAGTAAGCTCCATTCCAAAACAGGCAGCATATACCAAGAATAGTATCCAAACTCTATAATCTTTTAAAGTAGTTAAAAATGAAACCTCATCTTTTTTGAAAACAGGCATTTTTCCTTGCTCTTTTAATTCTTTAAAATTTCCTTCTGGAGTGTCCTTGGTAAAAAAATAGTAGACAATGCCCATAGTAAAACAAATGACACCAGCTATAACCATGGAATACCGCCAAGCAATATCATCTGCAATGCCAAAACTTACTACTGCAGCAGCTATTAAAGGCATTCCCAATCTATTAGCACCACCACCAAGGTTGCCCCAACCTGCTGAGGTTGCATTTGCGGTCCCTACAATATTTGGCGCAAACATAATGGAGGTGTGGAATTGTGTAATAACAAAGGATGCTCCAATAAAGCCTATAAATAACCTGCAAATAAGAAATTGTAATGGGGTTTGTACAAAACCAATAAGAATTACAGGTATGGCTCCAAGGATTAATAAATAGGTATAACAAAGTCTAGGACCGTATTTGTCACATAGTTTACCAATCAATAGCCGAGCGAAAACCGTACCAGTAACGGCTAGTATTATTGAGTTCCATTTTTGGGTAGGTGTAAGTCCTAAATCTTTTACTACATCTGGCATAAAAGGTACAATCCCAAACCATGCAAAAAAACATATAAAAAAGGCAATAGAAGTTATCCAAAATGTACGCATGGGTATACTTTTAAAATCTTTTAAATTTAGTTTTGTCGCTTTTGCCGATTTTAATATACTCATAGTGTTAGTCTTTGCTTCGTTAAGTATCTAAAAGCTAAACTAAGTATAAATACGTAATTTTAATACGTAATTTGAATTTAAATTATTTTATTGCAATAATCATGAAATTCTAATAAGAAAAATATGGTATTATAAAAGAAGGTCACATATTTTAATAATATGTGAAAGTTGATTTGCTTTAAAAGATATGTAATGGATCCCTTCTCCTGTGAATATAAATTTAAAGGAATTATGAATTTACAATATCTTCTTTGGTACTTAATGCTATTTCTATGACTTCATCAATTTGGTCTTGATCTACGTTAAGATCACGTAGCGTATCAATTAAATGCCCAGCTACTGCATTAAAGTGGTCTGCAGTAATGTTCATGTGCGCATGAGCGTTTTTCATGTTTTTACCAGAATAGTTTAATGGTGCACCAAATGCATAAGCAAGAAAGGCTTTTAGCTTCCCAGCTTGTTTTTCTAGATCAATATTCTTAAAAAAGTGATTTATGCTGTCATCCGCTACTACTTTTCCATAGAATATATCTACTGCAGCATCCACAGCACCCATGCCTCCAATTCTTTCAAATAAGCTCTCTTCTTCTTTTTTCATAAGTCTAGTATTTAATTGATGTTTTTAGTTCAGGTCTGTCAAATTAGAAATTACAATGATATTATTACGTATTTATTTGGTTTGAAGAGGCATTTTTGTGAGGGTAATTAAAATGAGATATAAAAACTACGGGATTGCAAAAAATCATCTACAACATTTGTTAATTTAAAAATGAGAATTGTTATAAAAGTGATATACCTAATTTTTGTAATGGTCTTAAATTTCAATGATATACCCTATAGTTATATTTAAATTTAATTGTCGTGATGTTGGTTTTGGGGTACTTCCAAGATTATCTTGGAGGCATTTTATTTTTCTTTATTTATAAAAACATAAATACACCTTACTTCTATTTGTTGAGTATAAAATTGAAATTTTTTATGGCAACTATTTATTAAATGCGCAATATAACTACGTATTTATTTCGATAAAATTAGATATAAATTACGTATTATTACGTAATTTTGATTTTTACACATTAACATAGTTATAAGTATGAAAACTATCATAGTCGTTGGGAATGGAATGGTTGGATACAAATTTTGCGAGAAGTTTGTTGCTAAGGCAGAAAGTAAAAATTACAAGCTTATTGTTTTTGGAGAGGAACCAAGACCTGCATATGATAGAGTTCATTTAAGTGAGTTTTTTGAAAATGAAGATGCCAAGGCTCTGGAACTTGCTCCAACCAGTTGGTATTCTGATAATGATATTGATTTAATAACTGGCGAACGTGTAGTGGATATTCATAAGGATAAGAAAACAATTACCACTGCAAAAGACAGAGAATTTTCTTATGATTATTTGGTATTGGCAACAGGCTCAGTTCCTTTTGTGCCCCCAATAAAGGGAGTAGAAAAAGAAGGAGTTTTTGTATATAGAACCATTGAGGATTTAGAAGGAATGCTTACATATGCCGCTAAAATAAAAAAAGGCAAACCAAATGCTAAAGCTGCTGTTCTTGGAGGTGGATTACTTGGATTGGAAGCAGGCAAAGCCGTAATGGATATGGGGTTGGAACCACATGTAGTTGAGTTTGCTTCAAAATTAATGCCGAGACAGTTAGATTCTAGAAGTAGTAAAGTGCTACAATTAAAATTGGAATCCATGGGCATTAATATTCACTTAAGTAAGGCGACCAACCAAATTTTGGGCAATGGAGTTATTACGGCAATGGAATTTGGAGAAGATGATGTTTTGGATGTGGATATGTTGGTGGTTTCTGCTGGGATACGCCCTAGGGACGAAATAGCCAAAACCTGTGATTTAGAAATGGGCGTTCGCGGGGGAATAGTAGTGAACAACAAAATGCAGACTTCAGATGAATTTATTTATGCTATTGGAGAAGTTGCATTATATAATCAGATGATTTATGGGTTAGTGGCTCCTGGATACGAAATGGCAGAAGTTGCAGCAGAGCAAATTATAGGAAAAGACACTTTAATGAGTGCAGATATAGATATGTCCACTAAATTAAAATTGATTGGAGTAGATGTGGCAAGTTTTGGCGAACCCTTTATGCCAGCTGAAAAAGGGCACTCCATATTATTTGAGGACAAGACAAAAAGCTTATATAAGCGAATCAATATTAGTCATGATGGTAAAAAACTGTTAGGTGGAATTTTGGTTGGTGATGCTTCGGATTATAATATGTTGCATCAGATTTATTTAAACGAAATGACAGTTCCTGAAAACCCAGAAGATTTAATAATTGGAGCACGTGGAGAAGGTGGAGCTTCTTTTGGCAGTGCAATGGATTTGCCTGATACTGCACAAATATGTTCATGTGAAAACGTTACTAAAGGAACCATTTGTGGGGTTATAGAAGATGGAAGTTGTGAAAATGTAGCTGACGTTGCCAAATGTACCAAAGCTAGTACTAGTTGTGGTGGCTGTAAGCCTATGGTGGTGGATTTGGTGAACGAAACTCTAAAATCACTAGGGAGAGAAGTAAAGAACAGTATATGTGAGCATTTTGATTACACAAGGCAAGAACTATATGGTATTATTAAAGTAAAAAGATTGGCCTCTTTTGATGAAACTTTGGATGCGTGTGGTAAGGGTGATGGTTGCGAGGTATGTAAACCAGTGGTCGCTGCAATTTTTGCAAGCTTGTACATGGATACGGCTAACAAAGAAGATGTAATTCAGGATTCCAATGATAAATTTTTAGCCAATATTCAACGAAACGGAACATATTCGGTAGTACCAAGGATTCCTGGTGGAGAAATTACACCCGAAAAATTAATTACTATAGGGGAAGTAGGTAAAAAATACAATTTATATACCAAGATTACTGGTGGTCAGCGAATCGATTTGTTTGGCGCGCAACTAAATGATTTGCCAGCCATATGGAAAGAACTGATTGATGGTGGCTTTGAAAGTGGTCACGCTTATGGAAAATCATTGCGTACTGTAAAAAGCTGTGTTGGTTCCACATGGTGTCGTTATGGCTTGGATGAAAGTGTAAGTTTTGCTATTGAATTGGAAGAAAGATATAAAGGATTAAGATCACCGCATAAGCTAAAAGGAGGAGTTTCTGGTTGTATTCGTGAATGTGCCGAGGCACGTGGAAAGGATTTTGGAGTAATTGCGGTAGAAGGTGGTTGGAATCTTTATGTGTGTGGAAATGGAGGCGCCACTCCAAAACATGCTTTATTGCTTGCAGAAAAAGTAGATAATGAGACTTGTATTAAATATTTGGACCGCTTTTTAATGTACTACATTAGAACAGCCGCTCCATTAATGCGTACTGCCGCTTGGCTAGATAAGTTAGAAGGTGGTATAGAGCAGTTGAAGAAAATAGTTGTTGAGGATGGTTTGAATATTGCTCAGGAGCTGGAAAAAGAAATGCAGTTTTTAGTTGAAGCATATGAATGTGAATGGAAACAAGCTATAGAGAATGAAGACATGAAGAAACGCTTTAAACATTTTGTAAATTCTGATGATAGGGATGATAACTTGGTATTTGTTCCTATGAGAGAGCAGATAATGCCTAAACATTGGGAAAATTAAAATAGTAAAAATTATGGAATCAATCTTGACAAAATACAGTGCGGTTGAGCTTAATGAGGTTAAAGTATGGTTTAAAGCGGCTTCTGTGCATGACTTTTCCGAAAACGGAGGAGCTTGTATAAAATATAATGACAAACAAATAGCTGTATTCAATTTTAAAAGAAAAAATCAGTGGTATGCTTGTCAAAATTTATGTCCGCACAAAATGGAAATGGTTCTGTCTCGTGGCATGTTGGGAGACGAAAAAGGAAACCCTAAAATTGCTTGCCCCATGCACAAGAAGACTTTCTCTTTGGAAACGGGGGAAAATCTAAATGGAGATTTGGATGCAATAGCTACATATCCCGTAAAAATTGAAAACGACTTTGTTTATATTGGCTTTTCTGAATAGCTTTGGTAAAAACCAAGAGTCATGAAAGCTTCAGAAAAAATGAAAAGTGCATTTAAGTATTTTGATGAGGCCAATAGTCAAGACCCCAATACAGATACTTACTTAGGGAAGCAATATCCTAAGGAATTATTGTATGCGGTTAGGATGACGGAAAAGCTTAATGGCTTTGCTCCCGATGCATCAGAAGCACTTCAACTAACAGCTCGTTGTCAACATATTTGTAGATGGGAAATTCCAAGGGATTCCTATCCAATGGATAGAGTGGGATATTTAAAATGGAGACAAGATTTAAAAAAGTTCCATGCCCAAAAGGCTTCTGCAATTTTAAAGAAGGTTGGGTACAATGAAGAGATGATAGACAAAGTTGCTTTTCTTTTGGAAAAGAAGCAATTGAAAAAAAATAAGGAAACGCAAACTTTAGAAGATGTTATCTGCTTGGTTTTTTTGGAATTTTATTTTGAAGATTTTGCGCAGAAATATTCTGAAGAGAAGATGATTGATATCGTTCAAAAAACTTGGAAAAAAATGTCAAAAGAAGGGCATGATGCAGCTTTGCAGTTGCCACTTTCTAAAGAATCCCTAAATCTTATTTCCAAAGCTATTATGGGTTGATGTCCTATCTTTACTTATTTAAGGTATTTTATGATGAATAGTAAAAGGCAACAACCTCTGGATACTTCTACCTTTCAAAGGATGCGGAAATGGTATCTTTTGGCCTTGGCTGCTATTGCTCTTACTATTATAATTGCCCAGATTCTTATTCAGCTTCACCTAAATTCCCAATTGGATGATTCTAGAGTTATAAATGTTGCTGGGAGACAGCGCGCTTACAGTCAAAAATTGGTCAAAGAAGCTTTATTGCTTAAGACGGCAAATTCCGAAGAAGAAAGGAAAATAATACTGTCAGAGATTGATAATACATTGCAGGTATGGAAAGAATCTCATAATGGTTTACAACATGGAAGCTCTGTCCATGGTTTGCCAATAGAGGATAATGAGGAAATAATTAAATTATTTAAACAAATTACACCTCATCATGACTCCATGGTACTGGCTGCAGAAAATATTATAGCCAATGGAGCATCAAACAATTATGATGAAAATATAAGTGTTCTTTTAAAAAACGAAAGAACATTTTTGGGATTGATGGATCATATTGTAAATGAATATGACCAGCGAAGTAAAGAGCAATTACAAAAACTAAAATATAAGGAATATTTACTTCTGGCTGTTTCTTTAGGAATACTCTTATTAGAGATGCTCTTCATTTTTAGACCTCTATCCATTCATATAAGAAATACCATAAAGAATTTAATTAGAAGTCAGCAAAAGTCCGATAAAAGTGCAGGGGAGATTAAAAGGCTTTATGCCGAGAAGGAGAAATCATTGGAGGAGCTTAAAGAGCTTAATTTTGTAATAGACAATGCGGCCCTTTTTGCTAGTGCTAAGAGTGATGGTAGTATTGTTTTTATCAGCAAAAAATTTATGCAATTACTTGGGCTTACGGATAATGATTTAAACTTGCCTTTAGCTGAGACTTTAACAGTGGAGGAGGGGCAACAGCAGTATTTAAGGGAGATTTTAAGGGCGCGGAGGAAGAATATTCGTAACGAAGAAATAGATATTAAAACCAAAACAGGTGAAAGTTTGTGGTTAGATATGTCAATTATCCCAATGCATATGACCAGCCAACAACAAAGTATTTTAATACTTTGTTCGGATATAACCCAAAGAAAGATTACTCAGCTTAAAGTGGAACAATTAAGTAAAGAAAAATATGAAGAAAGCTTGCGTCAAAAACAAGCTCAGGCAGGACAAATAGTGGAAGGCCAAGAGGAGGAGCGAAAACGTATTGCAAAAGATATACATGATGGGATAGGACAAATGTTAACAGCACTTAAGTTTAATATAGAGTCTATAAATTTAGACCAGAAGGATAAAACGGCTGAAAAAATAGCATACCTAAAGCAACTTACTTCTGATTTGATAAAGGGAGTGCGGACAGCAACATTTAATTTAACCCCGCCAGAGCTTAGTGATCACGGTATTTTTCCGGCCCTTCAAAAAATGACCTCGGAACTGGCAAAGCTAACAGGAAAGAATATTCTTTTCAAGAGTCATTCAAAAGAGAATATTAGATTTGATTCACTGGCAGAAACTAACATATATAGAGTGTCCCAAGAGGCGGTGAACAATGCAATAAAATATGCAAACTCCAATTATATATTGCTCACTATTAGTTATTCAGATAATATGCTAAGTATTGTTATAGATGATGATGGGAAGGGTTTTGATGATTCGGTTCTTAACCAATCACCAATAAATAATAGTGAAGGTGGTATGGGTCTGTTTTTTATGAAAGAGCGCATGGGGTATATTAATGGTAGGTTATTTATTAACTCTGAGCAAGGAAAAGGCACTAGGGTTACAATAAACTACAAAACTAAAAAGGAAGAAGTTTTATATGGAGCGCAATAATCTATACCCTATTTTTTTAAAGACTTCCCAATTGAACATTTTAATTGTTGGTGGGGGCAATGTAGGATTAGAAAAAATGACATTTTTGCTTAAGTCCAGCCCAGATGCAAAGGTGCAAATGGTTGCAAAAGAATTTATGGAAGACACTTTGGTATTGGCAAAAATGGGAAACGTGGAAATTGTTAAGAACCCATATAATATTGAATATTTGACAGGAAAGCATATGGTCATTGCCTGTACGGATGATGTGGCTTTGAACGAACAGGTGTATCATGATTGCAGGGAAAGAAATATTTTGGTAAATGTAGCTGATAATCCTCCTTATTGCGATTTTTATATGGGAGGAATTGTGACAAAGGGCAATGTAAAAGTGGCTATTTCTACCAATGGAAAATCCCCAACAACTGCAAAAAGATTGCGCCAGTTTTTTGAGGATGTTATACCTGAAAATATTGATGATTTGGTAAAAAATTTAAATGAATACAGAAAAACAATTAAGGGAAATTTTGAAGAAAAAGTGGAAACATTAAATAAAGTGACCCAAGGATTGATTAACAAAAAGAAAGATTAAAATGAAGATTAGGATAAAAGGGAATTTTGTTAGATTTAGACTATCCAAAACGGAAGTCGAGACCTTTTGCAAGTCTGGATACTATGAGGAAACCACTCAGTTCATAGAAAAAAAATTCACCTATGCCTTAAAAGCTAAAGAAGGAGTAAGTAGTTTGGATGCTGAGTTTAAGGATGATGCTATTATACTATATCTTTCATCTAAGGAACAGGCTCTATGGGCAGATAGTGAAAGGGTAGGCTACGATAATTCAATTGATTTGGGGAATGGGCAAAAGCTTCAGCTACTGTTGGAAAAAGATTTTGTTTGTTTGGATGAGGTTGTAGAGGACCAATCTGATAACTATCCTAATCCAAGATTAGAAAAATGAAAACATGGTAGATATTACACATAAAGAAGTAACGTTACGGACTGCTATTGCCCAAGCCATTGTAATAGTGAGCTCAAAAGATACTGTTGACGCCATAAAGAATGATACAGTACCTAAGGGAAATGTGTTTTCCATGAGCAAAGCTGCCGGACTTTTAGGGGTAAAAAAAACACCGGATTTACTACCTGATTGCCATCCACTACCTATCGAATTTACTGATATTTCATATGAAATAAAAGAGTTGGAAATTATAGTTTTGGTAACTGTTAAAACCAATTATAAAACTGGAGTAGAGGTAGAGGCTATGCATGGTGCAAGTGTAGTGGCCTTAAATATGTATGATATGCTTAAACCAATAGATAAGGGAATCGAAATTCACAGTATTAAACTGTTGAAGAAGACAGGTGGAAAATCTGATATAGGCAAATAAAAAACCGCACAATCTAGTTGTACGGTTTTTAATTGTACTTGGTTTGTTTGTTTAATCGTTTGGCAATGTATATAAATCTGGCAGTTCATCTTGTAACAAAATACCAGGCTTGTCTACAAAATCATTAAAATCTTGAGCTGGAGCAGACTCACTTGGAGGTGGAGTGCAATACGTATCTCCATTATTGTTCCAAAACATCATAAAAGCTAATTCTACATCATCATTGGTCATTGCATTATAAAAGTTCTCTGCGTATAAATCAGTAATTGGACTATTAGACCCAACAGTAACAAAGTAACCGGTTTCCGTTAGTGCTGCAATCTTTACTCGCTCTTTTGCAAGATTAGACACAATCTCTAGTTTGTTATTAGCATTATTTACTCCTGTTTGTCCCTGATTATTAAAATCACCATAGTTGTCCATACCTACAATGTCCACGTAATTATCTCCTGGATAGCGGTTTAAATATGCTGTTTCTGAAGTGTAACTATTGTCTGGGGAATATGCATAAAGAATATTGTTCACCCCTTTGGTATCCCTAAGATATTCAACCGTAAACTGCCATAGCGTTTTAAATTCTTCTGGTGTGCAATACGCAGCTCCCCACCAAAACCAACTCCCATCAAATTCATGGAAAGGCCTAAAAATAAAAGGAATCAATTTGCCGTCTGTGCCAACAAGATTACCAGCCACCTCTGCCACTTTATCTAATTTTTCTATATAATAATCATGGTTGGCACCTCCTGGGAGAATACTTTTAAACGCATTGTCCCTTTGGAATTGGGTCATGTCATCAGCATAAAAATGTTCTCCATCATAGGGCTCTCTAAAATGCCATGCAAATGCATTTATCATTCCTTTGTCATATGCTTCAATAGCATCCTCTATGACCATTTGTTCTTGCTGGTAAAACCAGTTAGAGGCTGTCCCATCATTTTGGTCATCTGTAATAAATATAAAATCAGACCCCAACAATCCAGGGTCACTACCTGTTGTTTTTTTAATATCTGAATCCCCAGTTTGGCCATCATAAAACATGCTAAATGCATCTTGTTGCCCCACTACTATACTGGTTTCTGATAATACTTTTAAATTATAAAATAAAGCAACCGTTTCCTCTGTTGAGTTCGGATTAACCATATAACTTGCAGCTTCTGAAGGAAGAAAAGATGATGGCTCTGGTTCATCTTCAATAGTTACTGTTGCAGTGTTTGAAGTGCTAATTTTTACGTTAGCATTACTAGTTGCGGTTAAAGTAATAATAACAGTTTCTGTATCTTCAACATCAGAATCTGCTTTTACTGTTACAGGTATTGTAACACTAGCGGTATTTGCAGGAATGTTGACAGAAGTACTAACAGTTTCGTAATCTGTCCCATTTGTTGCCGTTCCAGTAACCGTATAATCAATTGTCACCGCACTTGTCATTGCTTTGTTCAATGCCACTGTAAATTGGCCATTGGTTCCAGGTTCAGCAGCAGAATTAGAAGTGGCTGAAATACTAACAGCAAATGATTCTGGTTCTGGTTCTGGTGGTGGGGGTGTTGTGCCATCTTTTGAGCAGCCAACAATTAACAATATAAAAAATATAACTTTAAAACCTACAAATACTTTTTTCATATCAATTTTCATTTAACAAAATACATGCCCTAGTTGTATGATAAGGAGCTTTCCACATGCTGACCTTATCCTCATTTGGATATGCATTTCCATTTCTACTTACTCTAAAATGCCATTCACCATTTTCTCTATCAATTAGATTTTTTTTGGTGTAATCCCATATGGCAAGGGAATTATCTATGTATTTTTGGTTTGGTTTTAGTTGATAAGCGTAATTAAGTCCAATGAGCGCTTCTACCTGTGGCCACCAATGTCTATCATAGTCAATTTCATTGCTGGCAAGTTTTTTTTCATTGATTACAGACCCATCTGTATCTATTGCTTCTTCTAAAAATGTGTCGGCCACTTTTAGGGCCACATCTTGAGTTCTTTTTAATAAAGCTTCATCATTAAGAGCTTTTGCAGCCTCAATCACAAGCCAAGCTGTTTCAATATCGTGTCCAAAGGATATAGAATTACTCAATAAATTCCAATCCACATCAAAAAACAAATTATAATGATTTTCTGGGGTAAGGAATTTTTCTAGAAAAATAGTAACCAATGTCCGTAGGGATTCTTCTAACGCATCATTTTTATGAATTTTAAGTAAGGATGTATATGCCTCTAGAACATGCAAATGTGTGTTCATGGTTTTGGCAGCATTCATATCCTTTTCACTTAATCTCATATCATCAATAACATCCCAGTTTTCATTAAAAGCTTCCAAATACCCTAATTTGTCTTCATCTTTTGCATGCTTTTCTATCAGTTCAAAAAGCTCAATGGCCCAATTTTTAGCTTCCTCATTCTTAGAGAACATATAATATTCTGACAATGCATATATAACAAACGACTGGGCATATACTTGTTTTCTTTTGTTTATGGGTTGACCTAAATAATCCAGTTCCCAATACACTCCTTTGTAGGTGCTGTCTTTAAAGTAAGTATTTAAATAATTGAAAGCCCGATCACATTCCGTTTTATATGTATTGGTTTTTAAATGATTTGAGGCGGCAGAATATGACCAAAGAATCCTTGTATTTAAAATAATTCCTTTTGAGGCCTTGTCGACTATTTCATTAAAATGATTTCTTTTGCCCAAAAACCCCCCATACTCATAATCCAAAGTGTTTTTGGACCAATAGCTTAAAATATGTATCAATTCAGAGCCAAGTTCTGATTTTAGCCTCTGGTATTCCTTTGTCATTAATACAAGCCCTTATTTTTTTCAACAAGATTAATAATGTTTTGAACTGAACCCGCAGATGTAAATGTATCCTCAGGAGAATTTATGACATAATCCAATAACCTATCAACAGATGATACTGCAACGTGCATACGAGTATCTGAAGATGCGTAGTATATATAAACTGTTCCGTCTTTGTCCTCTATCCAACCATTGGTAAATAATACATTGGAAACATCACCAATGCGCTCTCCATTAAGAGGAGCCATAAAATGACCTGCAGGTTGGTGTATTACTTTGGAAATATCATTTAAATCAGTCATAAACATGTAGAGGGTGTAACGCAATCCTGCGGCTGTATTTCTAACGCCATGTGCTAAATGCAACCAACCTTTACTTGTTTTAATAGGGGCAGGTCCTAATCCATTTTTAAGTTCGTAAACCGTATGGTAGGCCTTGTTATTTATTATTTTTTCATCTTTAACAATAGGATTAGCCATATCATCTACATAACCCAAACCTACACCACCACCACTACCAACACTAATAAAGCCATCTTGTGGGCGGGTATAAAGGGCATATTTCCCATTAACAAATTCTGGATGTAACACAACATTTCTTTGTTGCCCAGTATTTGAAATTAAATCTGGCAGACGTTCAAAATTTACTAAATCTTTTGTTCTAACAATCCCAGCATTAGCAATAGCCGAGCTTGTGTCATTTGCAGGGGCATTAGGATCCTTGCGTTCTGTACAGAAAATTCCATAAATCCAACCATCTTCATGACGTACCAAGCGCATGTCGTAAACATTGGTATCTGGATTTCCCACGATTTGGGGAATTACACATGGTGTATCCCAAAATTCAAAATTATCTACTCCATTTGGGCTTTCAGCAATTGCAAAAAACGATTTTCTATCATTCCCTTCTACACGAACACAAAGCGCATAATTATCTCCCCATTTTATGGCACCTGCATTAAAGGCTGCATTAATGCCAATACGTTCCATTTCATTGGGGTTAGATGCCTTGTTTAAGTCATACCTCCAATGTACAGGTGCATGCTCTGCAGTAACTACAGGGTATGTATACCTTTGATATACGCCATTGGATTTGGATTCAGGACTGTTTTTTCTATGAATTAATTGATTGTATTCTTCTTTAACCTTTTCAAGATTATGAAGCGCCATATTTTTTTCGTTGGTTAGTGTTAATTCCATTTTTCGTTTAATTTGTTCCACCAGAATTTCTTTAATAAGAATACACATACTACCAATACTGCGATAGCTATGTAAACGGGTGTGCTTTGTCTAAATATTATATACATAGGAAGGATAACTAATGCTGTTTGGGCAACTATACCAATACCAACATTGAACATATCCAAGCCAAAACTTCTGTTTTTTTGGAAATTTGGATCTTCTGCAATCAATTTTTCATATACCGGTTTCCAGAAGCCCCACGGCCTTACATTTTTATAAAAGTCTTTTAAAACAGCCTCATCAGTTGGAGGTGCAGAGTATGTTCCTATAATACTTCCTATTAGGGAAATAACTAATAAAATTGGGAATAAGTACAACTCATTTACATCAGGAAAAATATACGATGGTACAATCCATGCAGTTAATAGACCAGCAACCATTCCCCAGAAAAAGCCTTCTCCATTAAATCTCCACCAGTGCCATTTTAAAAGGTTGGCCCCAACATAACTACCATAAAGAACCGATACAATGATATTGAGAACCGAGTTTACATCTTCCGCAAAAATTCCAAGGACAATACTTACTAAAACCACAATAATACCAGTTAGGTAGTTCATGTTTTTTATTTGTTTGGAGGAAGCATTTGGTTTTGTATATTTTAAATAAATATCATTTACCAAATAGGCTTGTGCAGCATTCAAAGTTCCTGCAAAGGTTGACATAAATGCCGCAATTAATCCTGCCAACAATAAACCCAATAAGCCTACAGGGACAAATTCTCTAATTGCCGCAGGGAGTATCAGCTCAAAATCTATGCTGCCGGTTGCAGTAAGTAAATCTAGTTTATCATAGTAGATTAATGCCAATGCAGCAAAACCGGCAATCATTAAATACCTTATTGGCATTAGAATTACGGATACAAAACCACTCATTTTAGAGGCTTCGGCAGGTGACTTTGTAGAAAGGATTTTCTGCATATCATATGTTGGAGCAGGTCCAGCAACACTTACAAGAATTCCTTTAAACAACATCATGGAAAGAAAAATGGTGAACAATCCATAACCATCACTTTTTATTTTTTCGGTGACTTCTGGAATAATTCTACTCCAATCCATATCCAAACCTCCTTTAAAGGGATTCATCCAGCCTTCAGGAACATTTACTCCAGAAATTCCAACCGCTTGCCATCCTAAGTATCCAATAACCAATGCAGCTACTGTCATAATGGCAAATTGCAAGACATCTGCCCAAACAATACCAGACATACCTCCCAATAAAGAGTAAAAAACAGCAAAGCATGTAAATACGGTTCCATAAAAATGAGGAACATATTCGGGTGAAATGTTAAAAGGAATATATGCACTTATAGATTCCCAAGGAATAAATATTTCAATGAATTTTCCTAATCCAATAAATCCGTAAGCTAAATACCCAAGACATACCACCAAGGCAAATACCACTACAATAATATGTGACATTTTAGCGCCTTTACCAAATCCAAAACGAGTGCCAATCCATTCTGCTCCTGTTGTTGCATTGGAGCGCCTTAGCCACTTAGATAGGTATACCATTAAAAATATTTGATTAAAGACTGGCCATAGCCATGGTATCCATGCACTTTTTATACCATATACAAACATGAGTGTCACTAACCAAATTGTTCCAGAAATATCAAACATTCCAGAGGCATTCGATAGACCTAACATGTACCAAGGAATGGATTTTCCACCCAGTAAATAATCATCTTTACTTCGCTGAGCTCTTTTTCTCATTACCAATCCTATTAAAATGGTAGAGAGTAAATAGACTATGATTATTGCAATATCTACTGTAGTTAACATAGTTGTTTAGTTTTTAAAGTTGTTAATGTCTTTCAAGAACAATGTTTTGGGTAGCTCCTTGAATTTTTTAAAATCCTCCTCACTTGGATGTCCTTTGTAAGACATATAATGATGGTCTGTACGAGCATTTCTCCAAAATAAAATCCAAGATATGCCAGAATTTTCAATGTTCGGATATAAAACTTCTGTAAACCAATTGGGTGTTTGTATTTTTTCTATGCCTGTTTCTGTAAAAGCATACAGTTTGTTTTTCTGAGTTGCTATATTTTTAACAAGGTTTAAATCATGTTTTAATGAATTTGTATAGTCTTCAGCGTTGTTAAAATCATAAATATCGATTCCAAAAATATCCACATAATCATCCCCAGGATAATATTTTAAATAATCATCATTTGGATTTAATTTGTTTGGGGAATAGGCGTACATAATATTATGTAATTTGTGCTTATCTCTTAATAAATGAACTGTTTCTTGCCATAATGTTTTATAATCAGCAGCTGTGCAATTAGACTCTCCCCACCAAAACCAAGCTCCATTCATTTCATGAAAGGGTCTAAATATGACAGGAATTTTTTTGCCTTTATGTTTTAATGATTTAATGAAATCTGCTACCCTAGAAACCCATAATTCATATTTTTCTTTTTCAGCTCCTCCTCTAATAATAGATGAAACAGCTGATGTTGGATCCCATGAATCTCCTCCCGTTACAGGATTGTCCAAATGCCAACTCAATGTTATGATACTACCATTTTTATAGGCCTCAATAATCAATTTCTTCATGGTATCAAAAGGAACACTATCTAGATTTGCTTTATGGGCAAGCTCTATATGCCCAATATCATACCCATATACAGCAGGAAAATCACCGACTAAATCGTTTACATCACTTCTAATTATGGAAGGATTATCCGAATGATTCCATCCAATTCCATAAGAAGTTGCATCTTGATGCCCTACTGAAAAGCCTGTTTTTGAAGAGTAAAAAAGCTGCTTGTGTAGTTTTTTAGCAGGCGTGGAAATATTGCCATCAACTAGTTTGGGTTTAATGTATTCTTCATTATACAGAGACTTACAAGAACCCAATAGAACAAGTGCTACTATTAATAAAAAGCCTTTAAAGGTTAAATTTAATCCTATAGATTTATCTCTTTCTTTCATTTGTATAATTAATCAATTGCATTATTGCACATAATGTAAAAAATGAATTCAAAAAATATGAAATGTGCAATCACCAAAATTAATGATACATGCCATTGTGGAATAATCTTATTTTGTCATTAAGCTATATTATTATAACATAATTTTAACATTAAGTGTTTTTTGTGAATGGCCTTGAGAAAACTCAATAAAAAGCAATGATTATTGTTAAATAAATCACTTTTATGATTTTATTAATATTGAATAAAATGAAGAATTATAATTTTTGAGCACTTATTTTACTTTTAATTAAGATAAACGGCTGTTTTTTAGGATAAAACAAAAAGTAACATAATAAGTATTAATATTTTGTTAGTAAATGACAAAATAAGATTAACGTTTGGTTAACTCTTCGTATAACTTTGAAACCTTGAAAAATGTGTACGCTTTTTTGCGTATATGTTAATTATACTAACTTATTAATGTTAAATATTTAAAACTAACTAGTACAAACTCACCAAAAAGTATGCAAAAAGTTAAATTAAAAAACAGTCGTCGTGGTGTAAAGCGCTATTATTTTCTGCTGTTCTTTTGTTTTGTAGGTCAAAGCATTTGGGCTCAAAGCCAAGTAATTGGCGTTGTAAGTGATTCTAATGGCACACCGCTTCCGGGGGTAAATATTGTGCAAAGGGGTACTAATAATGGTGTAGTTTCCGATTTTGATGGAAATTATAGTATTACTGCACCAAGCAATGCTACCTTGGTATTTAGTTATTTAGGTTTTCAAACATCCGAAATAGCTATAAATGGAAGATCTACCTTAAATGTATCTTTAAGAGAAGATACTCAACAATTGGATGAGGTAGTGGTCATTGGTTATGGTTCTCAGCTAAAAGAGGACATAAGTGGTGCGGTAGCATCAGTTAATACTGAAGCATTAGAAACCATTCCTCAAGTAAGTGTTGATCAAATGATACAGGGCCGAGCGGCCGGTGTAAGCGTAACAACCAACTCTGGTAGACCTGGTAGTTCTGTGTCTGTAAGGATTCGTGGGGTTAACTCAATTTCAGGATCAAGTGAACCATTATATATTATAGATGGTGTTCCTGTTTCTGGAGATGGGGGAGGAGGCGTAAGTCCTTTGGCTTCAATTAATCCAAATGATATTGAATCTGTAGATATCCTTAAAGATGCTTCTGCTACTGCAATTTATGGTTCTAGGGGGTCTAATGGTGTTGTATTAATTACAACTAAAAAAGGAAAAGGGGATAAGGGAACACTTTCTTATAATTCTTACATAGCCGTTCAGCAACCTACAAATATAATTGATGTAATGAATCTGCAGGAATATGCTGTTTTGCAGAATAATATCAATGAGATTTATGGATTAGAGCAAAATTTGGCCTTTTTACAGCCAGACCTTTTAGGAGAAGGCACCAACTGGCAAAAAGAAATTTTTGATACAGCTTTACTAGAAAGTCACCAAGTTTCCTTTGCGGGAAATAAAGATGGGACTAATTTTTACCTGTCGGCAGGTGTCTTAAACCAAGATGGGACAGTAATTGCTTCGGATTTTAAAAGGGCTACAATCCGAGCTAATGTAAATTCTAGATTAAACGATTGGCTTGATGTAGGACTTACCTTGACCGCAAGTAGAACAAAGCAAAATGTTACATTAAATGGTAATAGTGGTGGACTTATTGGATTGTCATTATTGAACAATCCTGCTACAGCTGTATATAATCCTGATGGGACTTTTGCAGGACCTACAGATGATGACTTTAGAAATCAGAACCCAATTGCAAACGCATTGAGTTTAAAAAATGAACAGATTAACAACCGTTTGTTGGGTAACATTTTTGCCAATTTTAAATTAGGTAATAACCTTAGCTTTAGAACAGAGTTTGGTGGTGATTTTGGTTTCGGACTTACGGATCAATTTACCCCTACATATCAATATGGAGATGATGGGATAGATGTTAATACCGCTAGAGTTACTAGGACTAATAATGATTTCTGGATAATTAAAAATTTATTGACTTATCAAAATACTTTTAATGATAAGCATAATATAACCTTGCTTTTAGGACAAGAATCTCAAGAGGCACAATATGGTGGAATAACAGCTTCTGATGGTGCTTTTGTTGGTAATGAAGTCCCAATTTTGGGAACTGGTAATGCTGCCGATAATGTTAGTCAATTTAAAGGAAGCAACGCCTTGAATTCATATTTTGGAAGGTTAATATATTCATTAAATGATAAATATAACCTTACTGCCTCATTAAGGGCTGATGGTTCTTCGCGATTTGCTGACGGAAATAAATGGGGTTATTTCCCATCTGCTTCTGTTTCATGGAAGCTTTTTAAAGAAGATTTTATGGATAACTCTCCAATAGAGAACCTCAGGATTTATGGAGGTTACGGAGAAGTGGGTAATCAAAACATACCTAATTTTGCTTATGGAGCTAGATTAACACCAGCTCAAACAGGTCTAGGTACTGGCTTTTTGGTTGCAAACTTTGCTAACCCAGATTTGACTTGGGAGTCTTCGACACAAACAAACTTAGGTTTAGATTTTACCTTGTTTGAATCTAGATTTAAAACAACTGTTGAGGTTTATGAAAAAGTCTCTAAGGATTTCTTGTTTCAGTTTGCTGCAACCGATTTTATTACAGGTGGTAGCTCTGTAGGAGCTATTCAAGCACCATGGGTCAACCTTGGGGAAATGGTAAATAAGGGTATTGATGTAAATATAGGTTATACCACAATTGGTAATACTGATTTTTCATGGGAGTCTAATTTAACTGTCTCTCATTATAAGAATAAGGTTACTCAATTGAATGAAGTTCCGCAAATTTTTGGAACTATGAATGTGAATTATGATGGTGAGCAGAATATTTCTATAACTAGAGAAGGACAGCCTATAGGTCTGTTTTATGGATACGAGGCCGAAGGATTATTTAGAAGTCTAGATGATATTCAAGGAGCACCGGTGCAATTTGACCTTCCTTTTGAAGATAATTTATTTGCAGCTACTTGGCTGGGAGATGTTAAATATAAAGATCAGAATAATGATGGTGTGATTGATGAAAATGACTTAACTGTTATTGGAAATCCTCATCCTGATTTCACTTTTGGGTGGCAGAATACATTTGGGTATAAAAACTGGGACTTAGCAGTATTTGTACAAGGTTCTTATGGCAATGATGCTTTTAATGCCATTGGTAGGTTATTAACTGCTGGAAATAGAACATATACCAACCAACTTCCTGAAATATTGGATTTTTGGTCAGTTGATAATCCAGATGCTACCTATCCAAGATTTTCTAGAAATGATACTAGAAACCTTGAAATTTCAGATAGGTATGTGGAAGATGCATCTTATCTAAGGATTCAGAATGTCACTCTAGGATATTCATTGCCTAGTGAGTTAATGGATAAAATAGGAATCAGTAAAGTAAAGCTTTATGGAAGTATTCAGAATCTGTATACTTTCACAAAATATAGTGGTTATGACCCAGAGATTGGGGTATTTCAACAGACACCTACTTTGATGGGTATTGATGCGGGTAGGTATCCCTCCCCAAGAACATTTACATTAGGTGTTAATATAGATTTATAAAAAAAATTAACTATGAGTATTAATTTATTAAAAACACGATTTATTTTAAGTGCAGTAGTAATACTGGCATTGTTCTCATGTAGTGATGAATTTTTAGATCGTCCTACTGAAGATTCATACAACGTTGACGATTTTTTTAAGACAACGGATCAGGTAGTTGCAAGTACAAATTCTTTGTACTCTAATCCATGGTTTAATTTTAATGCCAATACTATTTGGACTATTGGAGAGCTAAGTTCTGGTAATGGACGTACTTGGGATCCTAGGAATGCGGATTTTACAAATTTTGCTATTAATGGAAACCACTCTACCCTAACACAGGCTTGGGAATCTTTGTACTCTGTAGTAGGTCAATCTAATACGGTTATTAATACCTTACCAGAGGCAGTAGGGGAAGAAGTACCTACATCTGTAGTGAACAATGCAATTGGCGAGGCTCGATTTATTAGAGCTACTGCGTATTTTTATTTGGTACGTATTTTTGGTTCTGTTCCTATTATTGATGACAATAATAAGTATGTGCTAGAACCTATTGTTCCACGTAATACGGTATCAGATATTTACAGATTTATTTCTGAAGATTTGGAATATGCTGTTGATAATCTTACTAGTACCAAAGCTTCTGATCCAGGTAGGGTTTCATCAAATGGGGCATTGGCAATGTTAGCTAAAGTCAATTTGTATTTAGGTAATAATAATGAAGCTTTTCAAATGGCAAGTGAAGTAATCAATAGTGGCGAATTTCAACTATATGGTGGAGATTCTCAGTTTGCGGATAGTGATGATTCTGGGAGCTATTATGATTTGTTTAAAGGGGAAAATGATAACAATTCAGAGTCCATTTTTGCATTGCAATGGACTGCCTCACCAAGTTATGGGGAGGGGAATGGATTGCAATCACTTTTTGGCCCATCAAGTTTTACCGGTGGAGGAGATGGTTGGTCTGCAATTGGTCCATCACCAGATATTTTAGCTGCTTACGAGGATCAAGATGAAGATTTACGTTATTATGCAACCTTTATGAGAAGAGGTGCAGAATATCCTGATGTTAATGGAGGATACATTGTTCCAGACAATGCAGACGCCCAAGGGACGGACCATTATGTTAAAAAATATGTTGTTGGTTCAGCTGAGGCCACTTTACGTGATGATGGAAGTGGACAGACAACAACTTTAGGTAACACTTATATTTTAAGATATGCGGATTTGTTGTTAATACATGCAGAAGCTGCCCTTAAAGGTGGAGGTTCTGTAGCTGATGGTGTAGAATCATACAACAAAGTTAGATTAAGAGCTGGTCTAGAGGAAGATCCTAGTCCGACTTTAGATGATGTTTTTAGAGAAAGAAGACTAGAATTGGCTTTTGAGTTTGAATTTTGGTATGATGTAGTAAGGCTTGGACCAGCTGCTGCAATTGAGTTCTTGAGTAATAGTGATAGAGGAACTATTAATAATGACACAGGAGAGGTGGAGCCAGAGTTATATACGGCAACTGAGGCTGATTTGTTGTTTCCTTATCCTACAACAGAGACACAAAACAATCCTGCATTGTTAGAAGCACCAGTCCCATTTTATTAATTCAAAAACTTATTGATTATGAAAAATAATAGTAAAATAAAAATTAACTTGAATAAGGCTTTTATGTCCTTATTGGGATTGGCTTTGTTAATTTCTTCCTGTGGAAGTGAGTTTAATGATGTGGATCCAATATTAAGAGGTGCGGCTGGTCCTCCAAAGATTAATAGTGTAAGTGAGGCTAGAGAAGATCTTGCCGTTACGCAGGGGACTTTAGAAGGGACTTATATTATAAGAGGAGAAAACCTGGAAACAATTAAGTCCATTACTTTCAATGGTTTTCCAGGATTCTTTCAGCCAGCTTTATCAACAAATACAGTTGCTTTTGTATCCATTTCTAGGGAAACACCATTTCTAGGTCAAAACAACATTATGAGGTTGGAGACAGAAGGAGGGGTAATCAACTATCCATTTTCTATTTTGACAATAGAAGACTTTGAGGAATTGACCTATGAAGGGCAAAAAGCTGTAAAGCTGATTGGGGGAGATTTCTCCAATGCAACTGATGTAAGCTTTAATACTGGTAATGAAGAAGATGGTAACTTGGTAGAAAGGCCAGCGGATATATTAAATGTAACAGCTGGCGAGGTAATTGTTGCTGTACCTGCAGGAGTAGAACAAGCTTTTATATTTCTTACTACTTCTGGTGGAGCAACGGCTCAATCTGAATCTTATGGATTTAACTACTCAGTTTATATTGATGGATTAAATGCAGACTGGAGTACAGGCGAATGGGGAGGAACTCATGATTTGGCTTCGACAGAGCAGTTTACAGGATCCACATCTATTAAAAGTATAAGAGAAGCTTGGTCTGGATTAACTTTTTATCCTCCAGCTGGCTTTGCTTTTGATGAATATGATTCTATTACTGTTTCTATTTATGGAACGGGAGCACCTGGTGATTCAGTGAACTTGGCATTAAATGATTTTGATGCAACGGTCAACCTTGTACTTGTACCTGGACAGTGGACAAAATTTGTAATTCCATTATCGGACTTTTACCCTAGTGGTGGCGCTCCTGATAATATTACAAGAATGGATTTTCAAGAATCGTCTAATACTGGGTTGCCACAATATATTTTCTATGTAGATGATTTTGGATTCCTGTAAAATTGATAACATAGAAAATAAAAATATAACTAACTATTAAAAAAAATATGATGAAAATATCCAAAATTATATACGGGTTTTTATTCGTGGCAGTAATGGCGGTTTTTGTTACGGCATGTAACGAAGATGACGAAGCATTTTTTGCTCCACCACCAGAATCAAACCCTTTGTCCATAGCAGAACTTACTGCTGACAATGCGGAGTTGTCTGCCTTGTCTGCGGCCTTAGGTCAATCAGCTGTTGATTCTATATTAAGGTCTACAACAACGTATACCTTTTTTGCACCTCAAAATGACGCCTTCAATGGTGTAGATGTTGCTACAATGAGTGATGATGAGCTCAACAATTTTTTAATGAACCACGTTATACCTACAGTTACTGCTGACTTTGTAGCTTCTATGCCTACAGGATATGTAACTACGATGGCGGTAGGTCCAGATGCGACTAATTTGAATATGTTTGTTAATACGGAGACAGGTCTTCTAGTCAATGGTGTTGCTTCTGGTGTTGATGGGATGACAGATATAGGAGCTACTAATGGTATTTTGCATGTAGTGAACGGCCTTTTGGCCCCTCCAACAGTTGTTGATCATGCAATGGCTAATCCTGAGTATTCTAGCTTTGCTGAAGCATTGGAATTGTCTGGTTTAGATGAAACATTAAATGGAGCAGGTCCTTTTACCTTATTTGCACCAAATAATGCTGCCTTTGAAGTATTTATGACTACGGTTAATGGCGCTTTTGGGTGGGCTAGTTTAAGCGATGTTCCTGTAGATGTATTGGAGCAAGTTGTTATGCACCATGTGCTTACGGGAGAAAATATGCTTGCTGAATTGGTGGATGGTGACATTACAACCATGCAGGGAGAAACTTTTAATGTTACAGATGGGGCTATAGATGATGCTTCCTATGATAATGGTGGTATTAACCTAACAGATATCCAAGGGGTAAATGGTGTTGTTCATGGAATAGATAAAGTATTATTGCCAGAGGCAGTATTTCAATCTGTTTTAAGTGCAAATCTAGATTTAATAGAGAGAGCAGAAGATAGAGGTTTCTCAACATTTATGGAAGCTGTTGAAATAGCTGGATTGACGGACGCCTTGAAAGCTGTTGATGCCGATATGACCGTTTTTGCACCAAACAATGATGGGTTTGTAGCTTTGTTTGCTTTAGTTCAAAATTTTGAAAGTCTTGCAGATTTTGATACTCCAGAAGAAATAGCCACATTAAAAAGCTTATTAGAATATCATTTTGTGGTAGGAGAGCTTATGTCCAGTGGTTTTGTAGAAGGAGGGTCAGTTTCAACGGTTTATCCAGATTCTTTTACTGTGGATTTAAGTGGGGATGCTCCTAGATTAAAGCCTTCATTTGCTGACGCAATTCCTTCTGGTGTTGTAAATACCAATATTGGAGCTTCTAATGGACTAATTCATGAAATTAATAGGGTCATGATACCCAATGATTTAGTTGATGCATTAGGAATAGAGACGGATAGTTGTAGTGGGCCACACCCAGTTGGTGATCCTGACCTTGTATTTTTTGATTGGGATGCAAATGGAGCATGGTGGGGGGCTGTCGCAGCCGAAAGTGATGCTTCGATTAGCATAGATGGTTCCAGTTATGGTAGAGCTAATTTAACTACTTCTGGAGGTGGATGGAACGATATGTTCTGGAGAAATGATGCTGGTACATTTAATGGGGCCAGTACTGTAGGTTCTAATTTGGATGACTATGTATTGAAATTCGATATCAATACAATGACTCCAATATCCGCAGGAACATTTAAGTTAAGATTCCATAGTGATGCTGTAGATGCTTTTTATGATTGGGCTCCTTGGAGTGATACTGGTGAGGCTTTAGATACAGAGGGTAATTGGATTACTGTTGAGATTCCTTTATCAGTTCTTGGACAGCCAGACTTCAGTATGGTCAATCAAGAGTTTGGAATGGCTTTCGATGACGGAGGAGTTGCAATAGGTTTAGACTTTGCTATTGATAATGTACGATTTGATGCACCTGGCTATAGCTGTGGCGGTCCTGATCCTGTTGCTGACACCGACTTGGTATTCTTTGATTGGGATGCAAATGGAGCATGGTGGGGAGCAGTTGCTTCAGAAAATGATGCTTCAATTAGTTTAGATGGATCAGCTTATGGAAGAGCTAACCTTACTTCTTCTGGAGGTGGATGGAACGATATGTTCTGGAGAAATGATGCAGGTACATTTAATGGAGCTAGCACTGTTGGTACAAACATTGATGACTATTCATTGAAGTTTGATATATATACGCTAGAACCAATTGCAGCAGGCACATTCAAAATAAGATTCCATAGTGATGCTGTAGATGCCTTTTACGATTGGGCTCCTTGGAATGATACCGGCGAAGAGTATGATACTGGAGGTTGGACTACTGTGACAATTCCGTTATCTGTACTTGGTCAACCAGACTTTAGTGCTGTAAATCAAGAGTTTGGTATGGCTTTCGATGATGGTGGTGTAGCAATGCTATTAGACTTTGCGATTGATAATGTACGATTTGAAGCTAACTAGCTTGTAGACTTTATTAACTAACCAATATTATAAACCCTGTGGATTGCCACAGGGTTTTTTATTGGATGAAATTGGTAAATCTTTGACTTAGTTTTTATTTTATCTTATATTGTCTTTTAGAGTTTTGGGATATTAGCTCAGTTGGTTTAGAGCGCTGCCTTGACAGGGCAGAGGTCACTGGTTCGA
>NZ_JBWFBN010000016.1:0-66110 GCF_056326165.1 Saonia sp. | reverse complement strand
AGACTTAGGATCTAGTGCCGCAAGGTGTGAGAGTTCGAGTCTCTCCGCCTGTACATTGTAGAAAAGCTCTTCGAAAACGAGGAGCTTTTTTTGTGCCTGAAAGTTTAATTCAACTGGGAGAGACGAGAAGAGTCTCGGAGTTTATCTTGAGTGAAGTCGAAAGGCCTGTACATTATTAAAAACCTCTCGTAATTGGGAGGTTTTTTTGTTTCTAAATGTTACAAAGAACTTGGGAGAGATGAGAAGTTTATTCTGAGCGAAGTCGAAGGGAGTCTCTCCGCTTGTACTTAACAAGGGAGCTTTTCGGAAACGAGGTTATTTTTTATTTGACTTCAAGTAAAAGGATGGAACTATCGTTAAAAACATTAAAATAGGTCAATTGCTATTATTTTCGACTAAATTCCTTTAGAATGTTGTTTGTCCAAGGTTTTTTCACTTGGTCAACTTTTATTTAAAACCTTAGGCTTTGTTCTCAACTTTGTATCAAATTATCTACTTATGAAGATTTTGATTCTTAAATTGAAAAAGGAGTTGGATGCTGAAAATAGAATAGCAGCACTTTGTTGCTTAGTATTATCAATTACCATCTATTTTATTATAAAAGTTTTGAATAGAGAAGTACCTCTATAGTTTTTAATATCGAATTGTTGGTTAAAGACATAACAAAATCAATCTTTTGAAGATATTAAAAACCAATCCTTAAAAAGAAAAGCTTCTCATTTATTGAGGAGCTTTTCTTGTATGTAAATCTTATTTAAAAAAACGGCTGCTTAATAACTATAACTGACTTTCATTTTATCTACTTTCGTGACATATCCCGCACAATGGAACAGCCAAAAAGTCAACAAAAGACTAGATTTCACTTTATTGATGTAGTACGCGCATGGGCCATATTAATGATGCTGCAAGGGCATTTTATTGCGGCATTATTATCGGATGATTTTAAAAATAATGGCACCTTATGGTATTCTATTTGGGATTATTTTAGAGGAGTTACCGCTCCTGTTTTTTTTACAGTTTCAGGCTTTGTTTTTACATTTATATTGATGAAAAATAATACTCTGGGGTTAAAAAATCCCAGAGTAAAAAAAGGTTTAAAGCGTGGGACCCAATTAATAGGGATTGGTTACTTATTACAGCTTAAATTTTCTGGTTTGTTCCAAGGAACAATTAACAGTTCATTTGATATGGTTCATGTGTTACAATGTATTGGGCTTTCCATTATATTAATTATAGCACTCTATTTGTTACTGTATAAAGCTGGAAAAAACATATTTCCATCAACATTGCTTTTAATAAGTTTGTTCTTGTTGTTATCAATAGTTGATTTTGAAAAATGGGATTATTCCTTTATTCCCGATGCTTTATCCAATTATTTTACCACTGTAAATGGATCTCAATTTACAATTGTGCCTTGGTTTGGATATGTTGCTTTTGGTGCTTTCCTAGCCACAGTATTTGTTAGACACTATCTTAAAAAAAACTTCTATAAGTATGCAATAATGGGATTAGTAGTATCTGGAGCTTTTCTTATTTTTTCCTCATACAGTTTTTTAAACAATCATTTTTTGGCGAGGTTAGGAGACGTGCTTTTTGTTTTCGCATTTTTTATGCTCGTTAGAAGTTTACTAAAAAATGAATTGATTTCTAAAATTGGGCAAAATACATTATCACTGTATGTTGTGCACTCTGTTATGCTCTACGGGAGTATTTCTGGTTATGGTTTAACAAGATTTTATTATCATTCTATGACACCTTTCTGGGCAGTTCTTTTCGGAATATTATTTGTTGTTAGTGTTTGTGTCATTGTTCTTGTGTTCGAACAAAAATTGAGAATGCTTTGGAATACCTTTAAGCGTAGATATTTACCACAATAATAAAGACCTTCATTTTGAAGGTCTTTATTATTTATACTAATAGATATTAGGTTTTCAAGAAAGAGATAAAGATTATGGGATGTTGGATTTCTAAAAGAACCCAACAGCAGCTAAGATTAAGCTGACTCCTACGGCGATTAAAATGCCAATCAATACAAAAACCATTAGTTTAAGGAATGCATTGAGCACTTTTGTGCCAAAAGATAATTCTTCCATTTTCATATGTATTTCTTACAATGTAATGAATTGTTGAATATTTATTCGATTTTTTCTTAAAATATTCGATGAATTAGCTGAAAAACAGTCTCTTGTGCGATGTTTGGTATTTTATGTTCGACAAAAAGAAAAAATATATTATTGAAAAATAGCTAAGCCTTTTTTCCGAGTTTTTTGCTCAATTCTTCCAAGGAAATTCCCTTGGTTTCTGGCATCATAAAAAGGACAAAAAGCAATTGTAAAACCATCATTCCTGCAAAGAAAATAAAAATTGGCCAGGGATTGTCTTTAAAAATCCCGTTGTCTGCATCTAGAAAAATGGGCGTTATTAATGTTATAATGGCAGCAAACACCCAGTGTGTTCCCGTACCCCATGATTGACCAAAAGCCCTTATCTTATTTGGGAAAATCTCAGATATAAATACCCAAATTACGGCGCCTTGACCTACTGCATGTGAGGCTATAAAAACAAGAATAAAAATGAGCAACAAAGTAGAACTTGCGCCGCTATAAAAACACCACCCTACAGTGCCAAGACTAATTATGTAGCCAATGGAACCTATTTTCATTAATTGTTTTCTACCTAGTTTATCAATAAGCCATACACCTACAAATGTGAAAATTAAGTTTACCAACCCAATGGCAATTGAACTAAAAAGGGATTCTTGTGTTGCCAACCCTGCTCTTTCCAAAATTTCTGGAGCATAGTACAGAATAAAATTTATTCCTGAGAGTTGATTAAAGAATGCAATAAGAAAAGCAAGAATTAAAGGAGTTTTATAGCTTCCAGAAAACAGTTTTCCCCCCTCTTTTTTAGTAGAAATATCACTTTTAATTTCTTTAAGTTTAGCCAAAGCTTCTTCTTCGTTATAAATTTGTTTTAAGGTATTTAGAGCACCTTTATCATCTTGTTTTGTTATGGCCAGCCATCTAGGGCTATTAGGGATTTTAACAACCATGAGTGTATAGAGAAGAGCAGGAATAGCTTCTATGCCAAGCATCCATCGCCAGTCATTTTCTCCACCAAAACCTATTAATAAGTAATTAGATATAAAGGCGATGAGTATTCCCAATACAAGCATAAATTGATATAATGCACCTAGCTTACCTCTATTTTTTGGAGTTGAAATCTCTGATATGTAAATAGGCGCAGCTACTGATGATGCACCTACTCCCAGACCTCCAATAAATCTAAAAAAAGAAAACATATACGGATCCGTTGCGAGTCCAGAACCAATAGCAGAAGCGGCATAAAGTATACCTATCCAAAAAAGGGTTTTCTTTCTCCCAAACCGCTGGCATGGGATACCTCCAAAAAGAGAACCTATAACAGTGCCCCATAGGGCCATGGACATAATAAAAGTACCATGAAACCAAGGGGAAGTATTCCAAAGTTCTTTAATGGGTAAATTTGCACCACTAATTACAACGGTATCAAACCCAAACAAAAAACCTGATAAGGCAGCGGTTAGGGAAATTCGTAAAATCTTGGAATTCATGCTTTTTAGTTTGTTGGTTCAGGTAAAACTAACAAAAAAAATGAAAGCACAATCTTAATAATGGTTATGCTATTTTAGGTCTAAGCGTATCTTGCATAATGGATTTGGTCTTGGAATCCTTAGCTGGAACTCTTTTCGGCCTTATATCTTCCTTTTTTATTGAATCTATATCTTTTTTGCTTTTTTCTTCACAAGAAAAACTAAGTATAGAAATGCATAGAATTAGCAGTAAACCAAAATAAACTTTCATAGGGCAAAACGTTACAATAATGTACGAATATGCTCTATAATTTGGATGCTTGCGCCCTTATTTTTCACAACATATTGTGAATTGATTTCCCCAGTGTTTTTACAATAATCAGGATTGGCAATTAACTCATCTAAAGTTTTTTGGAATTCAATCTTATTATTGATAGATAATATTCCTTTTTCGTTCACCAATTCTCGGGCTTCTTTAAATCCTTTATATTTTGGGCCAATTAGTACGGGTATTCCAAAAACTGCGGGTTCCAAGGTATTGTGAAGGCCAGTTGCAAAACCCCCACCCACATAGGCAATATTCGCATAACTATACACTTTGGTCAGAAGCCCAATGGTGTCAATAATCAATACATCAAAATCAGATATATTCTGATTCTCTACTTTAGAATAGGGAATTGTTTTTTTGTTGATGCCTTTTTGTAAGTCAGAAATCGCATCCTTATTTATTTTATGTGGAGCTAATACATATTTTAATTTGTTTGAAGTAGTATTGATATAATCCACAAGAAGCTTTTCATCTTCTGGCCAAGTACTACCAGCAACAAGACAAAAAGAGTCTTGTTTAAAATTATTCATAAAATCCAAGGAATTATCTTTTTCAAGAATTTCAGAAACTCTATCAAACCGTGTATCACCAGATATGGAAACGTTATCAATCTTAATGGAATTCAATAGGTTTTTTGAATTTTCATCCTGTATAAAAATGTGATTAAAACTTCTCAAAACCTTTTTCATAAAACCTCCAGAAGGTTTAAAATATATTTGACTTTTTCTAAAAATTGCGGAAGTTAGAACTGTTGGTATGTTCCTTTGTTTTAACTCTCTTAGGTAGTTGGGCCAAATTTCATATTTTACAAAAATGGCGAGTTTTGGATGTGCAATTTCTAAAAATTGTTGAACATTGCCTACAGTATCCATTGGAAGATAGGTGACAACATCGGCATCAGCAGTATTTTTCTTCACCTCATATCCCGAAGGAGAGAAGAAGGTAACCAATATTTTATGTGAAGGGTAGTTGAGCTTTAATTTTTGAATGATTGGCAGTCCTTGCTCAAATTCACCGAGAGAAGCTACATGGACCCAAATAACGGCATTTTCTTTGGAAATTTCTTTTTTAAGTATAGAGAATGTTTCTTTTCTACCCTTTACAAAAAGCTTCATTTTAGGATTAAAAACAGCAAGGATTTTAAGAAAAAACCAAGTGATATGGGTAACAATACTATAAATAAAATACACTCTGGGATTGTTTGATGCTAAATTACACTTCTTTACATAAATACATTGGCAAGGGTTCCGTATTTTTGTATTATTGTTAAGACAACCTTTACAAATGAGGAAAATCCAAATGGTAGACCTTAACGGTCAATACCAGTCCATAAAAGAAGAAGTAAATTCATCAATCTCCCAAATTTTAGAAACATCTGCCTTTATTAATGGTCCAGAGGTTCATGCTTTTCAAAAAGAATTGGAAGATTATTTGGATGTAAAACATGTTATTCCATGTGCAAATGGTACAGATGCTTTGCAAATTGCTATGATGGGATTAGGTTTGCAACCAGGTGATGAGGTTATTACAGCTGATTTTACATTCGCCGCTACAGTTGAGGTTATCGCACTTTTACAGCTAACACCAGTTTTGGTAGATGTTGAACCAGATACTTTTAATATTGACCCAAAAGCAATAGAAAGGGCCATTACACCAAAAACAAAAGCAATAGTTCCCGTACATCTTTTTGGGCAATGCGCCAATATGGATGCCATTATGGAAATTGCTGAAAAACACAATATTTATATTATTGAGGATAACGCCCAAGCGATTGGTGCAGATTGTACTTATAAGGAAAAAATACAGAAAGCGGGAACTATTGGCGATGTTTCTGCAACCTCATTTTTTCCATCAAAAAACCTTGGAGCCTATGGAGATGGGGGTGCCATATTTACTAATAATGATGATTTGGCGCATACTATTAGAGGTGTTGTAAACCATGGAATGTACAAACGGTACTATCACGATGTGGTAGGAGTAAATTCCAGATTAGATTCTATACAAGCAGCAGTTTTAAGAGTTAAACTCCCAAAACTAGATGAGTATAATAAAAAGAGAAAGGAAGCTGCATTAAAGTATTCCATGGTGTTGGAAGGGCAATCTAATATTGTTGTGCCAAAATTAGCCGATTGTTGTACTGTAAAAGAAAGTGATTGTAATTGCCATGTTTTTCATCAATATACCTTACGAATTTTGAATGGAAAAAGAGATGAACTTGTAGCTCATTTAAATGAAAACGGTATTCCATGCGGCGTATATTATCCTATACCACTACATAGCCAAAAAGCTTACAAAGATGAGCGATATAATGAAGATGATTTTGTGGTCACAAACCAATTGGTGAAAGAAGTGATTTCATTGCCCATGCATACAGAGCTGGATGATGAGCAGATAGAGTTAATTACTTCTGCAATTATAAAATATTTAAATTAAAGAATGAAAATACTTGTAACAGGTGGAGTTGGTTTTATAGGCTCCCATACGGTAGTGGAACTTCAAAATGAAGGTTTTGAGGTGGTAATTATTGACAACCTTTCTAATTCTTCAGAAAAAGTTCTGGATGGAATCAAAGCAATTACTGGAAAATCACCAATTTTCGAGAAACTGGATTTAAGGGAAAAAGATAAGGTTCAGGATTTTTTTAAGAGACATCAAGATATTGAAGGGGTTATACACTTTGCGGCCTCCAAAGCTGTTGGGGAAAGTGTAGAAAAACCGTTGCTCTATTACGAAAATAATTTGGGTACTTTGGTATATCTGCTTCAGGAATTGTCAAAAAAGGATAGTGCTAATTTTATTTTCAGCTCGTCCTGTACCGTTTATGGGCAAGCAGATAAAATGCCCATTACTGAAGATGCTCCAGTAAAAGCAGCAGAGTCTCCTTATGGTAATACAAAACAAATTGGAGAGGAAATTATAAAAGATACTTGTAAGGTAACACCAAATATTAATGCAATATCACTGCGCTATTTTAATCCAATGGGAGCACATCCCACTGTTGAGATTGGAGAATTACCTATTGGAGTGCCGCAAAACCTTGTGCCTTTTATTACTCAGACAGCGGTTGGCTTAAGAGAACAGTTGTCAGTTTTTGGAGATAATTACCCTACTGAAGATGGCACCTGTATTCGAGACTATATTCATGTGGTAGATTTAGCAAAGGCACATGTTGCAGCCTTACAAAGGCTTCTTAATAATAAGAACAATGAAAATTATGAGGTGTTTAACCTAGGAACAGGAAAAGGCAGCTCTGTTTTAGAAGTTGTCAATAGTTTTGAAAATGTTTCAAATAAAAAACTGAATTATAAAATTGTGGATAGAAGACCTGGCGATGTAATAAGTGCTTATGCAGATACCAAAAAAGCAAATGAAGTTTTAGGGTGGAAAGCAAAATCCACTTTGGATGAGGCTATGAAGTCTGCTTGGGATTGGGAACAAAAAATAAGAAAATAATATGAAAAAATTATCAATTTTATTGGGATTGCTTTGCACTATTGTTTTGAGTGCTCAAGACATGTATCTTCAATGTGGTAACATTATTGATATTTCCTCTGGAAAAACACTAACGGAAAAAACTATCGTGGTTTCAGGCAACAAGATAAAAAGCATTCAAAACGGGTATGTGTCTGGAACGGAGAATGATGAAATTATAGATTTAAAGGATAAAACTGTGCTACCGGGTTTTATAGATTTGCATGTTCATATTGAAGGTGAATCAAGCCCCACTAGATATCTGGAAAGGTTCACAAAAAATGATGTAGATGTCGCGTTTCAGTCAACCATTTACGCAAAAAAAACATTAATGGCAGGGTTCACAACGGTAAGAGACTTGGGAGGTTCTGGAGTAAATATTGCTTTACGAAATGCCATAAACAAGGGGATTGTAATAGGTCCTAGAATTTTTACTGCTGGGAAAGCAATAGGAACAACCGGAGGGCATGCTGATCCAACAAATGGGGTAAGGAAAGACCTTATGGGAGATCCTGGACCAAAAGAAGGAGTTGTAAATTCCCCAGATGATGCAAAGAAAGCTGTGAGACAGCGTTATAAAGATGGCGCAGATGTTATTAAGATTACTGCAACTGGTGGTGTTATGAGCATGGCAAAAAATGGGCAAAATCCACAGTTCACGATAGAAGAGATAAAAGCTATTACGGAGACTGCCAAAGATTATGGTATGTTAACTGCTGCACATGCACATGGTGATGAAGGTATGAAAAGAGCTATAATAGGTGGAATTAAGACTATTGAACATGGCACGCTTATGAAGGAAGCAACAATGGACTTAATGATAAAGCACGATACGTATTTGGTTCCCACAATTTCAGCAGGAAAAGAAGCGGCAAAAATGGCTGAAATACCAGGTTTTTTACCACCAATAGTTGCTAAGAAAGCCAGGGAGATAGGACCAATTAGTCAGGCTAATTTTGGCAGAGCTTATAAAAAAGGGGTGGCCATTGCCTTTGGAACCGATGCAGGGGTATCCCCTCATGGAGATAATGGCAAAGAATTTGGTTTTATGCATGAAGCTGGTATGCCCATTATTGAAACACTGAGGTCAGCGACCATCACAAATGCGAATCTTTTGGGAATGGAAAATGAATTGGGACAGTTAAAAGAAGGCTTTTTGGCAGACATAGTTGCTGTTGACGAAAACCCTCTTGAAAATGTGCATACGCTAGAAAGTGTTTCTTTTGTAATGAAAGAAGGGGTTGTTTACAAAAATTGATAAAATCATTTTTCTGAGTTTGACAGTATATAATTTATGAAGTTGGATTTTCCAAATAGTCTTGAATTGCTCAACATTTCAAAAGATGAAAATCTGTATGAGAAACTGGTAGAACAGTTGAATAAGGATTTTAAACTGGCAAATGTTTCCGTTGACTTCCCAGAAGAGTTCAATCCAAAAGAATTAAAAACAATTCTTCATGAAAAGGTATACTATTTAATTTTAGAAAAATTCACTGAATATCTAAATCTTCTGTACGTGGTAGATGTTTCAGAGAAAACTGTAAAAGAAATAACCTCCATTGATGTGGTGGATGTTTCTGAGGAAATTACTTTTTTGATTTTAAAAAGAGAATATCAAAAGGTATGGTATAAATCCAAATATGCCACTTAAAAATATACCCTAACAAAGGGGATTAAGGCATCGGCATAAATGCTTTTGTTTTCATCATGCAAAACATCATACTTTACACCAATTGTTACATTTCTGTTGGAATAACCCACTCCCATAAAAAGAGCTGGTGACCAATAAGTTTCAGAATTGATACCGTTAGAAACTTCATATTTTCTATTCACCAATAACTGTTCAAATTCCGCTGACAATTGTATGGGTCTTATGGGATTAAATAGAGTTAAAAGACTGGCACCACCTGCTTGTAATTTAAAATTTAGAAATTTATAATAGTTATAATTGAGTCCTACTCCAAATGCAAATTGCTCATTAGCTTGATAAATAGCACTGGGAGATACACTTAAATTAAAGGTGTCATTTCCAAAACCAAGCCCTAAGCCACCACCATAATGTACTTTATTCCAAAAATCCTTGCTTTGGGCATAGCCTAAAGAAGAAAAAAATGTAAATAAAAGGCATAATATGAAGGGTTTGTGATTGTTTCTTATGAATCTTGACATTATCGTTAATTTTAACCATTATTGACTTCTAAGATACACTTAGAAAGTCTAAAAGTTGTATTTTTGATGAAATTTTGTTCAATTGACCGACATAGTAGTTCATGGATAAATATTCCTTCTTAAATGCTGCGCATACTTCCTTTTTCGCAGAATTATATGACAAGTATTTAACGAATCCTGATAGTGTAGAGCCAAGTTGGCGAGCATTTTTTCAAGGGTATGATTTTGGATTGGAGACCTCCTTGGATGAATTAAATATACCATCTCAAGTCAATGGGCAACAAGTAGGTATCCCAGAGTCGGTTCAAAAAGAATTTCAGGTTGTTAAACTTATAAATGGATATAGAAGCAGGGGGCATTTGTTTACCCAAACAAATCCAGTAAGGGAAAGGCGCAAGTATGTTCCAAGTTTGGACATAGAAAATTTTGGTTTGTCCTCAGAAGATTTGGGAACCGTTTTTAATGCAGGAGAGATTATTGGGATAGGCCCTAGTACATTGAGCAATATTATAGATCACCTTAACAAGGTATATTGCGATTCCATTGGTGTGGAATATATGTACATTCGGAAACCAGAAATTGTTAATTGGTGGCAAGAGAGGTTGCATAAGAATGATAATCATCCTAGCTATTCGGCTGATTCAAAAAAATATATACTCTCCAAATTAAATCAAGCGGTTACTTTTGAAAGTTTTTTACAAACAAAATATGTAGGTCAAAAACGTTTCTCTTTGGAAGGCGGAGAATCTTTGATTCCGGCAATTAGTGTGGCGTTGTTTAATGCAGCCATAGATTATAGTGTAAAGGAATGTGTGCTTGGTATGGCACACCGTGGTAGACTAAGTACTTTGGTGAATATTTTTAGAAAACCATTGCATGAACTTTTTAGTGAATTTGAAGGCAAGGATTTTGAAGAAGAGAATATTGATGGTGATGTAAAATACCATCTAGGTTTTACCTTGGATAAAACCTACCAAAATGGTCATACTATAAAAATGAATTTGGTTCCCAACCCATCACATTTGGAAACTGTAGCTCCTGTTGCCGAGGGAATAACCAGAGCAAAAATTGATAATGATTACGATGGGGACGATTCTCAAATTTTGCCTATTGTAGTTCATGGAGATGCAGCTATAGCTGGCCAAGGAATTGCCTATGAGGTGGTACAGATGAGCCGGCTAAATGGATATAAAACAGGGGGAACAATTCATATTGTTGTTAATAATCAAATCGGTTTTACAACCAATTATTTAGATGCCCGTTCCAGTACATATTGTACAGATGTGGGTAAGGTAACACTCTCACCAGTCTTACATGTGAATGCCGATGATGCTGAAGCTGTAGTACATGCTATTGAAATGGCAGTGGATTATAGAATGCGATTTAAGAGAGATATTTTTATTGATTTGTTAGGCTATAGAAAATATGGACATAATGAGGGAGATGAACCGCGTTTTACTCAGCCTAAACTATATAAATCCATTGCTACACATCCCAACCCGTTAAAAATTTATACTGATAAGCTAATCGCTGAGGGAACTATAGATGAGGCATATTCAAAAAAAATAGCAAAAGATTTTAAGGAGGTCTTGGAGCGAGAGTATGCAAAATCTAAAGAATCGGATTCTTCTAGAGTTCGTGAATTTATGCAAGAACGTTGGATAGATTTTGACCGACAAGGTTTGGAAGGTATGTTACGACCTGTAGATAGTTCGTATCCAGAAAAAAACTTAAAAAATATAGCAAAGGTTATTTCTACTGTTCCAGAAGGAGTCAAGTTTGTTCGCAAAGCTGAGCGGATTTTGGATGGACGAGCAAAAATGGTTTTTGAAACAGATGTTTTGGATTGGGGAATGGCCGAAACACTTGCCTATGGAACTTTGTTGGAAGAAGGTTTTAATGTTAGAATTTCTGGTCAAGATGTGGAGCGAGGAACGTTTAGCCATCGACATGCAATTCTAAGAGATGAAATATCTGAAGAACGTATCAATCTTTTAAATACAAATCCAACGAATAAAGGCGAAATGTATATTTACAATTCCCTGTTATCAGAATATGGAGTTCTTGGTTTTGACTACGGGTATGCTATGGCAAATCCAAATACTTTGACCATTTGGGAGGCACAATTTGGGGATTTTAGTAATGGTGCCCAAATTATATTTGACCAATATTTGTCAGCTGCAGAAGATAAATGGAAAATGCAGAATGGTATTGTGGTATTGTTACCACATGGATATGAAGGACAAGGTTCTGAGCATTCATCGGCACGTATAGAACGTTATTTGCAATCTTGTGGCAGGGACAATATGATAGTTGCCGATTGCACAACTCCGGCGAACATGTTTCATTTGTTACGTAGACAAATGAAACGCAATTTTAGAAAACCTTTAATTGTTTTTACCCCTAAAAGTTTATTAAGGCACCCTAAAGCAGTATCGTCTCTAAGTGAATTGGCAACAGGTAAATTTGAAGAAGTAATAGATGATACGATTGCTCCAAAAGGAGTTAAGAAGCTGGTTTTTTGTACAGGAAAGTTTTATTACGATTTGTTGGAAGAAAGAGAAAATTTAGGTAGAAAAGATGTTGCTCTAGTACGTATTGAGCAATTGTTCCCATTACATTATGATAAATTACAGGAAGTAATTAATAAATACCCTAATGTAGAGAAATATGTGTGGGCACAGGAGGAACCTAAAAATATGGGAGCATGGAGTTTTATGCTACAACGTTTTGAGTTGGTAAAATTAGAAGTTGCTTCTAGAGAGTATGCATCTGTACCTGCTCCTGGTTCTAGTACCAGAGATAAAAAGAGACAAAAAGCGGTAATCGATAGTGTTTTTGATACTGTTTAAATATATTAGTGATTATAAAAATCTAAAGAATGATTTTAGAAATGAAGGTTCCCTCTCCGGGAGAATCAATTACAGAAGTAGAAATAGCAACTTGGTTGGTAGAAGATGGGGATTATGTGGAGAAAGACCAAGCCATTGCTGAGGTAGATTCGGATAAGGCAACTTTGGAGCTCCCAGCGGAAGAGAGTGGTGTTATAACCTTAAAAGCAGAAGAAGGTGATGCGGTAGCTGTTGGTGCGGTTGTATGTCTTATAGATACAAGTGCAGATAAACCAGAAGGAGTAAGTGCTCCCAAAGTAGAGAAGAAAGACGATGCTAAGGTAGAAACGCCTAAACCTGCTGAAGCTAAGGTGCAAACATATGCAACTGGCACTGCGTCTCCTGCGGCCAAAAAAATATTGGCTGAAAAAGGATTAGATGCTTCTGCCATTGTAGGGACAGGTAAGGATGGTAGAATTACCAAGGATGATGCCATAAAGGGTGTTCCATCCATGGGTTCTTCATATGGTGGACCAAGAGGAGAGACTCGTTCTAAACTATCTATGTTGCGCAGAAAAGTGGCGGAACGTTTGGTGTCTGTTAAAAATGAAACGGCCATGTTGACCACTTTTAACGAAGTGGATATGTCGCCTATTTTTGAACTTAGAAAGCAGTATAAGGAAAAATTTAAAGAGAAACACGGGGTAGGGCTAGGCTTTATGTCCTTTTTTACCAAAGCCGTAGTAAGGGCTTTGGAAATGTACCCAGCAGTAAATTCCATGATAGATGGGAAGGAAATGATAAGCTTTGACTTTTCTGATATCAGTATAGCCGTATCGGGGCCCAAAGGATTAATGGTACCTGTAATAAGAAATGCAGAAAATCTTACTTTTAGAGGTGTTGAAGCTGAGGTAAAACGTTTGGCAATTAGAGCTAGAGAAGGAGAGATTACCGTGGATGAAATGACAGGTGGTACTTTTACCATTACCAATGGTGGTGTATTTGGTTCCATGTTATCAACACCCATAATTAATCCACCGCAGAGTGCCATTTTAGGTATGCACAATATTGTGGAAAGACCAATTGTTAGAGATGGTGAAATTGTAATTGCTCCAATAATGTATGTGGCGCTTTCTTATGATCACAGAATTATAGATGGTAAAGAATCGGTAGGCTTTTTGGTAGCTGTAAAAGAGGCATTGGAAACCCCAACAGAATTATTAATGGATAATGATGTTAAAAAGGCTTTGGAATTATAGCCAAATAAACCATTTTAATATAAAAAGCTCTAAGAACACTTAGAGCTTTTTTGTTTTAGATACATACATTGCTTGTCATAATCAATAATGGCCTTTCCTTTTTTTAGAACATCAGCACCAATAATACCATCTACAGGCAATGCTTTATGGGTGGTTAAGGCAGTGTTCACATGAACCAAATCAAAAAGAACTATTTTTAATTTTTTCTTTTTCCATTTACCAATTTCAATATGGTTTTTAACGGAGATTTGAGTTTCCATATCTGTTGCACCGGCCCCAGCTGCTTTTATTTTTGATTCTTTTGAACTTAGTTTAAAAAATTCTATTTTGTCCAATCCCACGCAGGTGTTAGAAGCTCCCGTATCTAGGATAAATCGCCCAGAAATCCCATTAATTTTTGCCTTGATTTCAAAATGATTTGTAGCGGTCATGGTCAAAGGAATACGTGTGTAGCTTTTCTTTTTTAAAAACTTTTTGAGAACGGGCATGTATCTTTTTTAGCAAAGATAAACCTATTTTTGTGCTATGATAATTACAGACACACATACACATCTTTATAGTGAAGCATTTGAAGAAGATAGGGATAAAGTAATACAAAGTGCCATTGATAAAGGGGTGGAACGCTTTTTTATTCCTGCAATTGATTCTACTTATACAGATGCAATGTTACAATTAGAAAAAGCATATCCAAAGAATATGTTTTTAATGATGGGACTTCATCCTACATATGTTAAAGAAAATTACAAAGAAGAACTAGCACATGTAGAAGAAATGCTAGGGCAAAGAAATTTTTACGCTGTGGGTGAGATTGGTATTGATTTGTATTGGGACAAAACTTTTTTGAAACAACAACAGGAAGCTTTTAAATTTCAAATTAACCTTGCCAAAAAATATAAATTGCCAATTGTAATTCATTGCAGGGAAGCTTTTGATGAGATATTTGAAGTGCTAGAAGAAGAAAAGAGTGCTGAGCTTTATGGAATTTTTCATTGCTTTACAGGAAACATGGAACAGGCTCAGAAAGCAATATCCTATAATATGAAATTGGGGATTGGTGGAGTTGTTACCTTTAAAAATGGTAAAATAGATACATTTTTAAATCAGATTGATATAGAACAGGTTGTTTTGGAAACAGATTCTCCCTATTTAGCACCTACACCTTTCAGGGGGAAAAGAAATGAAAGTGGGTATATTGTAAATGTATTGGAAAAACTTTCCAGCATCTATGGGAAATCCATGGATGAAATTGCAAGTATTACCACCAAAAACTCAAAAGATATCTTTGGTATATAATTAAGGTTACCTATGAAAGAGCAAACAAACATACTCCTTATATATACAGGCGGAACTATTGGAATGGTAAAGGATTATGAAACGGAGGTTTTAAAAGCGTTCGATTTTAGTAAGCTTCTAGAGAGAATTCCGGAACTAAACCAATTAGCTTGTGAGATAGATAGTATTTCTTTTGAGAACCCTATTGATTCTTCCAATATGAATACCCAGCATTGGGTAAAACTTGCAACTATTATTGAGGAGAATTATGATAAATATGATGGTTTTGTAGTATTACATGGAAGTGACACTATGAGTTATACAGCTTCCGCATTAAGCTATATGTTAGAGAATTTGGGTAAGCCAGTGGTCTTCACTGGGTCGCAGTTGCCAATTGGGGATCTAAGAACCGATGCCAAGGAAAATTTAATAACCAGCATACAAATAGCTTCTTTAAGGAAAAAGGGAAAGGCAGTGATACAAGAAGTAGGACTATATTTTGAGTATAAGTTATATAGGGCCAATAGGACTACAAAAATAAATGCAGAGCATTTTGAAGCATTTGCCTCTCTAAATTATCCGGATTTGATAGAATCTGGAGTGCATTTAAAAGTGAATTATGATAGCCTATTGCAACCAAGAAGAAACAAGAAAATGGTTACACATAAAAAATTAGATGATAATGTAGCGGTTTTAAAATTGTTTCCTGGACTTAATAAAGAGGTGCTTCATAGTATATTAAATATTCCCAATTTAAAAGCATTGGTTTTGGAAACATATGGCGCAGGCAATGCTCCTACAGAAGATTGGCTGGTTTCAGAATTAAAAAATGCAATAAAAAAAGGGCTTCATATAGTTAACGTCACTCAATGCTCAGGAGGGAGTGTAATCATGGGTCAATATGAAACCAGTGTGGAGCTTAAGAAAATGCAAGTCATTAATGGAAAGGATATTACGACAGAAGCCGCTATTACAAAGCTTATGTATCTATTGGGCACAAATGTTTCCAGAAGTTCCTTCAAAACCATATTTGAGACATCATTGCGTGGAGAAATGCACTAAAATTAACTCCTCAAATTTCTTTAACTAATATTTTTTTTGTTTATTGAACGCCCTAAACGGTATATTAGAGAGGTGGCCGAGTGGTCGAAGGCGCACGCCTGGAAAGTGTGTATACACCAAAAGTGTATCGAGGGTTCGAATCCCTTCCTCTCTGCTGTTAAGTTTTAATTTTTTAATTGCAATTTTTTTTTATCTTTAACCCTATTAACTAACTAAATTAAGTTTGAAAAAATGAAAAAATTATTCCCAAGCCTAGCTGTTGCTGGGGCGTTTGTAGCAGGTACAAATATGGTAAGTGCAAAAGTTGCTGCGGTAACCTTGCTTGTTCAAGATGCAGCTCCAGAAGCTGAGAAAGGTTTTACACAAGTTCTTAAGGAACAATTTATACAGGGGGGTGCCGGGTTCATGGGTATCGTTCTTTTGTGTTTAATACTTGGTTTGGCAGTGGCTATCGAAAGGATTATTTATTTAAACTTGGCAAGTACAAATACTTCCAAATTAAAGCAGCAAGTAGAAGATGCTTTGGCATCTGGTGGTGTAGAAGCTGCAAAAGAAGTATGTAGAAATACAAAAGGACCTGTTGCCTCTATCTTTTATCAAGGATTGGACAGAGCTGGTGAAAGTGTAGAATCTGCAGAAAAAGCTGTTGTTGCTTATGGTGGCGTACAAATGGGACAATTAGAGAAAAACGTTTCTTGGTTATCTTTATTTATTGCTATTGCACCTATGCTTGGTTTCATGGGTACGGTAATTGGTATGATTCAGGCCTTCCAGAAAATTGCAGCGGTAGGTAACTTAAGTGCTTCTCTTATTGCAGGTGATATTCAGGTTGCATTATTAACAACGGTATTTGGTTTGATTACGGCCATCATACTTCAAATCTTCTATAACTACATCATTGCAAAAATTGATAGTATTGTAAATGATATGGAAGATTCATCAATCTCTTTGATTGATATGTTGGTTGACCACAAAAAATAAGTCGGACTTAAAATACTTAGTATTATGCATAAATTTTTAAAAATAGGATTGATAGTACTCAGCTTAATTGGGGTTGTACTATGGTTCATGCTTCCTTCAAGAGAATTATCGGAAGCAAATCCGGCTGAAGCAATCAATAGCGGAGCCATGAACTTTATGTTCATATTAACATATCTATTATTGGCAATAGCAGTTATTGCTAGTTTGTTCTTTGCATTTAAGAACTTGTTCTCAACACCAGGGAGTCTTAAAAAAGCACTATATATCATTGGTGGACTACTATTAATAGTAGGAATCTCCTATGGTTTGGCAAGTGGAACAGATGTTGCTGATGAGTATATGTCAATGACAACAGAAAGTACAGTGAAGAAAATAGGAATGGGATTGAATGTTTTCTTTATTTTGACCATTATTGCTGTAGCTGCAATGGTTCTACCAGGAGTTAAAAGAATGTTCAGTAAATAAATAAAAAATAAACCTATAAATTATGGCAAGAAGAGCAGGAGCACCAGAGGTAAATGCAGGTTCTATGGCAGATATAGCGTTTCTTTTACTTATCTTTTTCTTAGTGACAACCACTATTGCAACAGATGCTGGACTAGATCGTATGTTGCCTCCAATGGAGCCGCCAGAAAATCCGCCTATTATTAGGCAGAAAAACATCTTTACAGTTAACATTAACAAGAATGGACAGTTATTGGTGGAGGATGAGCTGACCGATATTAAAGATTTAAGAGAAAAGGCTATAGCTTTTTTGGATAATGGTGGAGCACCTTCTGGCAGTGAAGAATATTGCAATTATTGTAAAGGTGAGAGAGATGCAGATTCATCTGATAATCCATCAAAAGCAATTATCTCATTAAAAAATGATCGTGAAACTAAGTACGGCACATATATTACGGTTCAAAATGAGTTAGTTGCGGCATATAATGATTTGCGTAATAGAGAAGCAAATCGTTTGTATGGGACAGATTATACAGCAATGGAAACAGAATATTTGAATCCAGAAACGGAACCGTCTACTAAGGAAAGTTTAAAAGAGAAAGTAACAACTGTACAAGGTTTATTTCCTCAAAAACTATCTGAAGCGGAAACGTCATCAAACTAAATTTAAAGAGTTAAAAACAAAATAATATGTCAAAATTTGCAAAGAAAAAGGATGGAGATATACCTGCGGTATCAACTGCTTCCTTACCAGATATTGTATTTATGCTTCTGTTTTTCTTTATGACCGTTACTGTAATGAAAGATAGTGACATTATGGTAGAGAACACTTTGCCTAATGCAACTGAAATTAAAAAGTTGGAAAAGAAAGACAGGGTTATATATGTTTATGTTGGTAAACCTACAACAGAGTATCAAAAACAATTTGGTACTGAATCCAAGATTCAGTTGAATGATAAGTTTGCTAATGTAAATGAAGTTGGAGATTATATTTTGGCAGAAAGAGCAAAAAAACCTCAAGAATTGCAGAATGTTTTGACTACTGCTCTAAAGGTTGATAAGGAAGCCAATATGGGTATTATATCTGATATTAAACAACAGCTTCGTAAAGTAAATGCGTTAAAAGTTAATTACACTACATATGAGGGTGATGCCTTTAACAATTTGAAATAGAGAATATTAAATTCATAAAATTTTAAAAGCTCCAAATATATATTTGGAGCTTTTTTTGTAAAAACAGTTTTTAGATTACCTTTAATCTATGTACAGACTAGTTCTTATTTTTCTTTTAGGTTTTATTTCGGTTGGTTGGACTCAATCAAATAGTGAAGATTCCAAATATCTGGAAGATCAGTTCTATTTGGGGTTCACCTATAATTTTTTATTAGATAAACCCGAAGGTGTTAATCATAGAAATTTTTCTTATGGACTTCAAGGTGGGTTTATAAAAGATATACCATTTAATATAAATAGGAATATTGGCTTTGGTATTGGACTCGGATATGCAGTAAACTCATATTATACCAATATTGTCGCTTCTAAGGAACCCAATTCAATAGAATATAATATTGAGTTGGAGAATTTTAAAAGAAGCAAACTAGAAACACATTTAATTGAGGCGCCAATAGAGTTTAGATGGCGTAGTTCCGATGCGTCTGATTATAAGTTTTGGAGAATTTATACAGGAATTAAATTTGGATATGTATTGGCTGCTAGGTCAAAGTTTGTGTCAGAATCAGTTAAATTATCCTTTCCTAATTCAGATGTTAGAAACTTCCATTATGGGTTAACTTTCAATTTTGGTTATAATACTTTTAATTTTCAAGCTTATTATGCCCTCAATAATTTATTTGAAGAACAAGCAAGTTTATTGGATGGTGGCACAATGGATTTTAAACCACTTCGTATAGGGATTATTTTCTATATTCTATAGCCAAAACTTAATGGTAAGCAACTGGGAAATCAGACCCAAAAAGAAACCAATAAGAAGTTCGGGAATGGTATGTGCCTTTAAATAAATTCTAGAGGTTGCAACCAGGCCAGTTAAAAGAGTAATGACACTAATGGCAATGGTAACATTAATTTCAAAATGAATACTTAAGTTAATAATATACATTAGCAAACTTGCCATTCCCATTAAATGCATGCTGCTTTTAAAGCCAAAAAAGAGTAGTAATAAAGAGGCAAAAGTGGCTGACAACAATCCTAAAAAAAAATTATATAATTCTGGTATATAATTATTGGGAATAACCTTTATCAATATTAATAGAAGTAATGAAATGCTTATGTAAAATGCATACTTACGTTCTTTTATTTCGGGCATAAAAACTGTTGATACTAATCCAATATTTTTCAAAATAAAAAAAGAAATGATAGGAATAATAACGGTTAGAATAAAAATGGGAAGAATATTTCCGCTTTGTAATTCTAAAGGGCTGTATTTTGGGGTTATAATAAAATAGGCCATTGTACCAGCTACGGGTACAAAGAGGGGATGAAAAATATAGGATATTAGTTTTAAGAAAGCCCGCATTATATTTGCTTTCTTAGTCTTGCCACAGGAATATTGAGCTGTTCACGGTATTTGGCAACTGTACGCCGTGCTATAGGATACCCTTTTTCTTTTAAAATGGCGGCTAATCTGTCGTCTGTTAATGGTTTTTTCTTTGTTTCTTCTCCAATAACGGTTTCTAGGATTTTTTTGATTTCTTTTGTAGATACATCTTCCCCTTGTTCATTTTTCATAGACTCAGAAAAGTATTCCTTAATTAATTTTGTACCGTATGGTGTATCAACATATTTACTGTTAGCCACTCTAGATACCGTAGATACATCCATATGAATGGTATCAGCAATGTCCTTTAATATCATGGGGCGTAATTTCCGCTCATCACCAGTAATAAAATATTCTTTTTGATACTGCATTATGGCATTCATGGTAATAAAAAGGGTTTGCTGTCTTTGTCTAATAGCATCTATGAACCATTTTGCAGCATCCAGTTTTTGTTTAATAAACATCACTGTGTCCTTTTGGGATTTAGATTTCTCTTTGGAGTTCTTATACCCTTCTAACATATTATTATACTCTCTAGAAACATGAAGCTCAGGAGCATTTCTGCCATTTAGTGTCAATTCCAAATTACCTTCAACAATTTTAATTGAAAAATCTGGTACTATATGTTCTACAATTCTATTATTTCCAGCGTATGAACCTCCTGGCTTTGGATTTAATTTTTCAATTTCAGAAATAGCAGCCTTAAGCTCATCTTCAGTTATATTATGTTTCTGAATAAGCTTTTTATAGTGCTTTTTGGTAAACTGCTCAAAGGATTTTTCTAGAATAAGAATTGCCAACTCAATACTTGGCGTAACTTCTTTTCTTTTAAGTTGAATTATAAGGCATTCTTCCAAACATGTAGCCCCTACACCAGGTGGGTCTAACTCTTGTACAACTTTCAACACCTTTTTTATGGTATCTTCTTCAGCAATAATATTTTGAGTGAAAGCCAAATCATCCAGGATATCGGAAATAGGTCTACGTATATAACCACTCTCATCCACACTTCCTACAAGAAATTCTGCTATGGACCATTCTTGGTCATTCAAATAAACTGTGTTTAATTGATTTAAAAGAAATTGATTGAACGAAGTGCCAGCGGCATATGGTATACTTTTTTCATCATCATCGGCACTATAATTGTTAGATTGTGTCCTATAGTCAGGTGTTTCATCATCACTTAGATAGTCATCGATATTGATGTCTTCTGTATTAATATTGTCACTATCCGTCTCCGTCTCATAAGAATCTTCATAGTTGTCCTCTGCTGCCTCACTGGATTCTTTACCCGTTTCCAATGCAGGATTTTCCTCCAACTCTTGTTTTAAACGCTGCTCAAATGCCTGGGTAGGCAATTGTATTAACTTCATCAACTGAATCTGTTGAGGAGATAATTTTTGCGATAGTTTAAATTGTAAGTGTTGTTTAAGCATATGGGGATATTCTTTACTTATTTATAAAGTTAAAGAAATAAGATTAAAACTCTGCATTCTGTGGAGTTCTTGGAAAAGGAATTACATCTCTAATATTACCCATCCCAGTTGCAAAAAGAACCAAACGCTCAAAACCAAGACCAAAACCACTGTGAACGGCAGTTCCAAATTTTCTAAGGTCTAAATACCACCACAATTCTTTTTCGTCTATTCCTAGAGCTTTTATTTTCTCCATTAAAACATCCAAGCGTTCTTCTCTTTGTGAACCTCCTACAATTTCTCCAATACCTGGAAACAAAATATCCATAGCTCTAACCGTATTGCCATCCTCATTTAGACGCATATAAAATGCTTTGATTTTGGCAGGATAATCAAATAAAATAACAGGGCATTTAAAATGTTTTTCAACCAAAAAGCGCTCATGTTCACTTTGCAAATCTGCTCCCCATTCGTTAATGAGGTACTTAAATTTTTTCTTTTTGTTGGGCTTGCAATTTCTTAAAATGTCGATTGCTTCTGTATATGAAACTCTTTTAAAGTTGTTTTCGGAAACAAACTTAAGCTTCTCTAGTAGAGCCATTTCACTGCGTTCTATTTGCGGCTTAGTTTTTTCTTCATCTAACAAGCGTTTTTCCAAAAATTCTAAATCTTCTTTGCAATTATCTAAAACATAGTTAATTACATTTTTTATAAAATCTTCAGCCAAATCCATATTGGCGTCCAAATCATTAAAAGCCACCTCAGGTTCTATCATCCAAAACTCTGCTAAATGCCTAGAGGTGTTAGAGTTTTCTGCTCTAAAAGTTGGTCCAAAAGTATATACTTTTCCTAATCCCATAGCGTAGGTTTCCGCTTCTAACTGACCAGAAACCGTAAGATTGGTTTCTTTTCCAAAGAAATCTTCCTTATAGTTTATTTCACCCTCTTCTGTCAACGGAGGATTTTTTTGCTCCAAAGTAGAAACTCGAAACATTTCTCCCGCTCCTTCAGCATCAGAACCTGTAATGATAGGTGTGTGAACGTAGTAAAATCCATTTTCTCTAAAATATTGATGTACAGCAAATGCCAACGCAGACCTTACACGCATAACCGCGGCAAATGTATTGGTACGCACTCGTAAGTGAGCTTTTTCTCTTAAAAACTCTAATGAATGTTTTTTGGGCTGAATGGGATATGTTTCTGGGTCTGCAGTTCCATGGACAAAAATGTCCTTAACTTGGATTTCCACACTTTGCCCTTTTCCTTGACTTTCTACCAAAGTACCAGATATTTTTAAAGCTGCGCCAGTTGCTATTTGCTTTAACAATTCTTCATCAAATTGCTCAAAATCTACTACACACTGAATGTTATTAATGGTAGAGCCATCATTCAAAGCTATAAACCGGTTGCTTCTAAATGTTTTTACCCAACCGTTTACCACGACTTCTTGTAGTAAAAGAGTACTGGAAAATAAATCTTTAATAGGATATGATTTCATCATAAATCACTTCAATAATTTGATGCCAAAGATAGCCTTTTTGCTAAAAAAGGATAAGTAAATTAGCACGATTAATCTATATTAATTAATGTTCTGACCGTTATTTAACTCCTCTTTTGGAAGGATGTCAATTTGTGGTTTTTTAAGAACCTGTTTGTTGGCAATACTTTTTTCTAACGATAACAAGAGAGAAGGAAGCAAGATTAAATTCGCCAGCATGGCAAAAAGTAGGGTAGCTGATACTAAAGACCCTAAAGCTACAGTACCGCCAAAATTGGAGATTGTAAAAACAGAAAAACCAAAGAACAATACAATTGAGGTGTAAAACATGCTTACCCCAGTTTCTCGCAGTGCATTGTATACTGAGACTTTAACGCGCCATTTATTTTCAGTGAGCTCTTGCCTATATTTTGCAAGAAAATGTATGGTATCGTCTACTGAAATCCCGAAAGCAATACTAAAAACCAAAATGGTAGATGGTTTTATGGGAACGCCTACAAAACCCATGACGCCAGCTGTAACTACCAAAGGCAGTAAATTTGGTATTAAGGATATAATAATCATTCTAAAAGAACGAAAAAGGTAGGCCATAAATAGTGCAATGAGGCCTATAGCTAGAGCCAAGGACAAGACTAAATTCTTAACCAAGTACTTTGTGCCCTTAAGAAAAAGCAAAGCTTTTCCCGTAATGAATGCGTTGTATCTTTCTGACGGAAATATTTTAGCAATGTTCTCTTGGAGACGTTTCTCAATTTCCTCCATGCGATCCGTTTTTACGTCTTTCATGTAGGTTGTTATCCTAGCTGTTTGACCAGTACTGTCAACAAAACTTTCCAATAAATTACTGTTTTCGGAAGACTTACGGGCCACATCCATAATAAAATTGTTCTCTTGTGTGGTAGGAAGCTGATAATATTTTGGGATACCGTTATAAAATGCTTGTTTGGAATACTTTACCAAGTTGACTACAGATATAGGTTTAGATAATTCAGGAATCTCTTCAATTACTTCCCCTAAATCGTTCATTCTTCTAAGAGTGGCTGGTTTTAACACTCCTTTTTCACGCTTGGTATCAACCACAATTTCAACAGGCATAATACCATCAAACTCTTCCTCAAAGAACCTAATGTCCTTAAAAAACCCTGCTTTCTTGGGCATGTCCTCTATGGGGCTTCCAGAAACATCTATTTGGTAAATTCCAATAATACTTACAATAAGTAATATAATAGAAGTAACATATATTGTGATACGTTTCTCTCTTACAATTTTTTCCATCCAGCTAACAAATGCATCTATCCATCTTTTATTTAAATGTTTTAAATGCTTTGTTTTTGGAAGAGGCATAAAACTATATATAATGGGAATAATCAAGAGTGAAAGGATGAAAATTCCGATTATATTTATGGATGCTACAATACCAAACTCTGTCAATAATTTACTGTCTGTAATAATAAAAGTGGCAAAACCCGAAGCTGTTGTGACGTTAGTCATTAAGGTGGCATTACCAATTTTTGAGATTACACGCTGCAATGAAAGGGCCTGATTACCATGTTTTTTAACTTCTTGCTGGTATTTATTAATAAGGAAAATACAGTTGGGAATTCCAATGACAATTATCAGCGGTGGAATTAAAGCGGTTAAGACTGTAATCTCATATTCTAACAGCCCTAAAATTCCAAAAGCCCACATTACCCCAATAATTACAACACACATGGAAATAAAAGTGGCGCGGAAACTTCTAAAGAAGAAAAAGAAAATCAATGAGGTTACACCCAATGCTGCCAGAATAAATTTCCCTATTTCATCAATAATATTTTGGGAATTCATGGTACGTATATAGGGCATTCCAGAAACCCTAACATCCATTCCTGTTTCTTCTTCAAAATTTTCGACCAGATTGGTAAGGTCCTTTAAAACAAAATCCTTTCGTACGGAAGTGTTCACAATGTCCTTATCCAAATACATTACAGTTCGTATGGTTCCACTTTCCTTATTGTATAACAAATTGTCATAAAAAGGTAGGTCTTCAAATAAATGATGAATAAGACTGTCCACTTCTTTTTTAGTGGTAGGAGTCGATTTTAAAAAAGGCTCCAAAGCAAATTCTTGCTTTTCGTCATTTTTTACAAGCTCTTTAAGATTATCCGTGGAAAGCACAACATCAACTTCTGGAAATGCCCCTAACTGCTTGCTAAATTTATTCCAACGATTAAACTGTTCAGGTGAAAACAAGGCACTATCTTGGATGGCTAGCACTATGGCATTTCCCTCTTCCCCAAAGTGTTTTACAAAAGATTGATATTCTATGTTAACGGGGTGATCATCTGGTAAAAGATTGGCTTCTGAGCTGGAAAAGCGCATATTTTCCCATTGCAATGCCAAGAATATGGTAATTGCGGTAATCCCAATTAATATCAGGATTCTGTTTCTTAAGATTATTCTAGCTGTTTTGGCCCAAAAACCTTGGGTAAGCTTAGTTACCATGTAATTTTATTTCGCGGGCAAAGGTAGAAAATGATTAGTAGTGTTCCTAGAAAGCCAATATAAATTAAACTTTCATTATTTCGGCTTCCTTAACGCTCAATACCTCATCAACTTTTTTACTATAGGTATCTGTAAGGGATTGTACATCTACTTCGCCATTTTTTTGTAAGTCTTCAGAGACATCTTCTAGGCTTCTAATTTCCTTGTTGGCATCCTGTCTGGCATTTCTAATACTTACTTTAGCATGTTCAGCTTCAGCCTTAGCCTGCTTTACCAATTCTCTTCTTCTTTCTTCTGTTAAAGGCGGGACATTAATGATAATTGTTTCACCATTGTTCATTGGATTGAATCCTAGATTGGCATTCATAATAGCCTTCTCTATTTCTTGCAATAAATTTTTTTCCCATGGTTGCACAGATATGGTTCTTGCATCTGGAGTATTTACATTGGCAACTTGTGATAAAGGTGTTTGTGACCCATAATACTCTACCATAACACTGGACAACATAATTGGACTAGCCTTACCAGCTCTAATTTTAACAAATGCTTTTTCCAAATGCTGCATTGCATGATCCATACCTTCTTTGGTAGTATCTAATATAAATTTAATGTCTTCGTTCATATGCGTAATTTAAAAAAATAATGCACAAATTGTACCAGGAATTAGATATTTACAGTTGTTCCAATCGCCTCCCCAGAAATTATTTTCAAAAGGTTACCTTTTTTGTTCATGTCAAAAACCACAATAGGAAGCTCATTTTCTTGGCTTAATGTAAATGCTGTGGTATCCATTACTTTTAGTCCCTTTGTAAGCACATCTTTAAAAGTGATGGTATCAAATTTGGTAGCGGTTTTATCTTTTTCGGGGTCAGATGTATATATACCATCCACTCTAGTTCCTTTTAAGATAACATCAGCTTCAATTTCTATGGCTCGTAAAACCGCTGCAGAATCAGTTGTAAAATAAGGATTTCCTGTTCCGCCACCAAAAATAACAACTCTTCCTTTTTCCAAATGTCTCATAGCTCTTCTTCTAATAAAAGGCTCAGCTACTTCATTTATTTTTATAGCGGATTGCAATCGTGTTTGTACGCCTTGTATTTCCAGCGCACTCTGTAAGGCAAGTCCATTTATAACGGTTGCCAGCATACCCATATGATCTCCCTGTACCCGGTCCATTCCATTACTAGCACCGGTTAGGCCTCTAAAAATATTTCCACCGCCAATAACTATTGCTACTTCTATGCCCTTTTCTACTGCTTCTTTTATCTCACTGGCATACTCAGCAAGCCTATTTCCATCAATTCCGTATTGTTTTTCACCCATTAAGGCCTCGCCGCTAAGCTTTAGAAGTATTCTTTTATATTGCATGCTGTTTTTTTAAAAACCGAAACAAAAATAGTCAAAAAAATTTATGCTAAAACCTCTTTGGAGCTTTATAACTTTCACTAATTATTTCTTAATACTACTATTAACATTAATAATATTTTATATTCTTGCAGATAATAAACTTGAAAAATTATATAATGAAGAAATTTATTTTAGGAATATTAGCTATTGTATTCTTTTATGCATGTGGGACAACCAAATCATTAATCAATGCAGATGGCACACCTATATTGACAGCTATTGATTTGGTAAACACTGTAGATGATAAAGTTATTGTAATTATAGACCCTGGAGCTTTTACAAAAGATGAAGTGCTGTTTTTTATTCCAAAAACAGTTCCTGGTACCTATAGCGAGGATAATTATGGTAAATATATAGAAGGCTTTAAAGCAATGGACTATGATGGTAAAGAACTTTTGGTTAACAAGAAGGATGATAATACCTGGAGTATATCAAAGGGGAAAAGTTTAGATAAAATCACCTATTTGGTAAACGACACCTATGATACTGAGGGCGAGGTTGATGATGCTGTATTTTCACCAGCAGGAACAAACATAAGTGCAGGGGAGAATTACATGCTTAATTTACACGGTTTTGTTGGATATTTTGATGGGTTAAAAGAGGTTCCTTATGAAATTACAATAACCAAGCCCACTAAATTAAAAGCAACAACTTCTTTGGTTCAAAAGGGAGGGGACAAACAAGATGTAACTTTGGATACATTTGTTGCAAGCAGGTATTTTGAGGTGATTGACAACCCGATTATGTATTCCAAAAGAGGAGCTGAGTCTTTTCAGATAAATGATATTACTGTAAATCTTAGTGTTTTCTCACCTAATAATAGCTACACCGCTGCTAGTTTAAGGGATAGAATGGAGAAAATGATGGGTGCGCAGAAGGCATTTTTAGGAGATGTTAATAGCACAAAAGAATATAATATTCTACTTTATCTATCCACTATGGAAGAAACCGATGCTTCTGGTTTTGGGGCACTTGAGCACTACACTTCCACGGTGGTAGTATTGCCAGAAGCTATGCCGCAAGAACGTTTGGAACAAGCTATGGTAGATGTTGTTTCACATGAATTTTTTCATATAGTAACCCCTCTAAGTGTCCATTCTAAAGAGATACAGTATTTTGATTTTAATGACCCAAAAATGTCTCAACATTTATGGATGTACGAAGGAACAACAGAATATTTTGCCAACCTTTTTCAGATTCAACAGGGGTTGATTGATGAAAAAGAATTCTACACCCGTATCATTGGAAAGGTGAATAATTCTAAAACATTTGATGATGCTATGTCCTTTACTCAAATGAGCAAAAATATTCTAGTTGATCCTTACAAGGACAATTATGCAAATGTGTATGAGAAAGGTGCATTGATTAATATGACTTTGGATATTCTTTTAAAAGATTTGAGCGATGGGAAAAAGGGAGTGCTTTGGTTAATGAAAGAACTTTCAAAAAAATATGGACAAAATAGCCCATTTGAAGATGATAAACTGATTGATGAAATTGTTGCATTGACCTATCCTGAAGTAAAGGATTTTTTTGACACTCATGTGGTTGGGGATACTCCAATTGACTATGAGAAATATTTTTCCATGGTGGGATTAACTACATCAACTGTAAAGGAGCAAAGCGGTTATTTTTTAAATGGAGAGATTCCATTCATAGATGTGGATCAGAAGAACAATAATGCCATTTTTGTTAGAAAGGGAATTGTTCTTAACAGTTTCTTTAACGATTTGGGAATGCAAGCTGGTGATGTTATTAAAGAAATAAATGGAACTTCAATAGATTTGGAAGCTATTCGTCCAATTATTGGGCAAAGTTTTGGATGGACACCAGATACTGAAATTAATGTGGTAATTAAAAGGGGTGAGGAAGATGTTACGTTGAGTGGAAAAGTTGGTTCTCCTACTTTAGATGTAGAAACTATTGTCCCCGTAGAAGGTGCAAGTGAAAAACAAGCCAAACTTAGAGAAGCTTGGCTAAGAGGGTAATATTAAAATACAATCAAAATAAAAAGGGCCTTCTTTACTAAGAAGGCCCTTTTTTATACTTACTTGATAAGCTTTATCCTAAAGCGGCACGTTCAAAAGCTGTTACTTCTAAAGCAGAGTCCACAGACTTAACATATTGTGCAACACTTTGCTTGCTGTCTTTAATAAAAGCTTGGTTTACCAAAGTATTGTCTTTAAAGAAACGTTTTAGTTTTCCTTTGGCAATGTTATCTAACATAGCTTCTGGTTTACCTTCTTGTCTCAATTGGTCTTTGGCAATTTCTATTTCTTTATCAATTACAGATTGATCAACACCTTCTTCATTCAATGCAACCGGGTTCATAGCAGCTGCTTGCATGGCAACATCTTTTGCAGCTTCTGCAGCACCATCAATGGCAGCAGAAAGACCAACCAATGTGGCAATTTTATTTCCAGCATGTATGTACGAACCTACAAATGGAGCAGAAAGGGTTTTAAAAGCACCTATTTCAATTTTCTCCCCAATTACACCTGTTTGCTCAACAAGTTTATCTTGAACAGACACTCCTTTATAATCAGCAGCTAAAAAATCTTCTTTGTTGCTAAAATCTAATGCAAGATTTGCCAATTCAGTGGCCAAGGTTACAAAAGTTTCGTTTTTGGCAACAAAGTCAGTTTCACAGTTTAAAGAAACAATAACTCCGTTTGTGTTATTATCATTTACTTTAGCTATAACTGCTCCTTCAGAAGAATCTCTGTCTGCTCTTTTAGCAGCTACTTTTTGTCCTTTTTTACGAAGAATTTCAATTGCTTTATCAAAATCTCCTTCAGCTTCAACTAGGGCTTTTTTGCAGTCCATCATTCCTGCGCCAGTAGTTTTTCTTAATTTGTTTACGTCTGCTGCGGTAATTTTTACCATTTTATTTGAATTTTAATATCCTCCTAAATTACACTGGTGTTAGCCATGTTAGTTTAAGACAATTTTAAATTAATACTTAGTTTATGATTTTTTAATCTATTCTTCTTCCTCAGAAGCTTCAACTCCTCCTTTTACATTGTCTTGCCATTCTTTAAGCTCGTCCCATTTTCCATCAGCGGCCATTTGCGCTTGTTTAGGCCATGATGTTGGATCAAGATGAGCCATTCTAGAACTAGCTTCTGTAAGAATTGTTTTAACAGCTTCAGCATCTGCTTTTGCTAATTTTGCATAGGTTTCAATACCAGCATTTACTATGGCTTCAGCAGCCTTAGGGCCTATGCCTTCAACTTTTGTTAAATCATCGGCAATAACTTTAGCAGTTTTCTTTGGAGCTGCTTTCTTTGGAGCTGTTTCTTTTTTCTCCTCTTTTGCTACTGGAGCTTCTTCTGCAGCTACTTTAGTTTTTTCAACTTCTTTTTTTGCTTTTGGAGCCTCACCTTCGGCTTTGTCCGATTTTCTTTCAGCTAAACCTTCGGCAACTGCATTGGTAACTTCGCTCATGATAGCTTCAATAGATTTAGAGGCATCATCATTTGACGGAATTACATAATCAATTGGTCTTGGGTCAGAGTTGGTATCAACCATTGCAAAAATTGGAATGTTTAATTTTTGCGCCTCTTTTACTGCAATATGCTCGCGCATAGTATCTACAACGAACAATGCACCTGGTAGACGAGTCATTTCAGAAATTGAACCTAAGTTCTTTTCCAACTTAGCACGTAAACGGTCTACTTGTAAACGTTCTTTTTTAGAAAGTGTAAGGAAGGTACCATCTTTTTTCATTCTATCAATAGAAGCCATTTTTTTAACAGCTTTACGAATAGTTACAAAGTTGGTTAACATACCACCTGGCCATCTTTCTGTGATGTAAGGCATATTTACATTGGCCACTTTTTCGGCAACAATATCTTTTGCTTGTTTTTTTGTAGCTACAAAGAGAATTTTTCTTCCAGATGCTGCGATTTTTTTAAGAGCCTCATTGGCCTCATCTAATTTCGCAACTGTTTTGTAAAGGTTGATAACGTGAATTCCGTTACGCTCCATGTAGATGTAGGGAGCCATGTTCGGATTCCATTTTCTTGTTAGGTGTCCAAAGTGCACACCTGCTTCCAATAATTGTTTTACTTCTGTTTTACTTGCCATTTTTTGTACTTAGTTTACGTTCCGTTGAATTAGCAATGATAAAGTGGCAATCTATCGATTGGCCTTTACCATTTAGATGCTAAACTAGTTCCCAAAAGTTTTCTTTTTGGAACAACGACAACATGGTTTTAAAATTTAACTCCTTCATTATTTCAGGAGCTTTCAATGAACTTTGATTAATAAACCCCAAAACAAGTTCGGGGTTTTTATTTTTGAAACTGAAACTAGTTCAGTAATATATTAACGTTTAGAGAACTGGAATTTCTTACGGGCTTTCTTCTGACCGAATTTCTTACGTTCTACCATTCTTGGATCTCTAGTTAAAAGACCTTCTGGCTTAAGAGCTAATCTATTTTCTTCATCTATCTCACACATTACTCTTGATAATGCCAAACGAACAGCCTCCGCTTGTCCTGTAATACCGCCACCATAGACATTGACTTTTACATCGTAGCTATCCTCAGTGTTGGTAAGAGCAAAAGGTTGTTTTACTTTATATTGTAAAGTAGCAGTAGAAAAGTAATCAGCTAAATCTCTTTTGTTAACAGTAATATTGCCTTTTCCAGGTGTAACATATACACGAGCAACTGCTGTTTTTCTTCTACCAATTTTATGAATCATTTCCATTACTTAAATTCATTTAGGTTTATTACAGTTGGTTTTTGAGCTTCTTGATCATGCTCTGCGCCAACATATACTCTAAGGTTTCTGAACAATTCTGCACCCAATTTATTTTTAGGCAACATCCCTTTTATAGATTTCTCTATGATACGTTCTGGATATTTGTTTTTCATTTCAACGGCAGTTTGAAATCTCTGACCGCCTGGATAACCAGTATGACGAACATAGGTTTTATCTTCCCACTTGTTTCCAGATAGGTTTATTTTTTCTGCATTGACAATCACTACATTATCCCCACAATCTACGTGTGGTGTAAAGTTTGGTTTGTGCTTTCCTCTTAGCAATTTTGCCACTTTGGAAGCAAGGCGACCCAATGTTTGTCCTTCTGCATCAACCAATAACCACTGCTTATCAACAGTTGCTTTGTTAGCTGAAATTGTCTTGTAGCTCAATGTATCCACTACTATAGTTTTATTTATTAAACACTTCAATCCCGATAAACGGGGTGCAAATGTACAATTATTAACTTGAAATACAAATGCTTATTTTCGATTATTTTGATATTTTTTTCTTCTCCAAAAAAGTTGCTGGGCACCAATGTTAAAAATGTTAAAAAAGAATTAAAAAAACAGATAAACTGTAACTGTTTTGGATATTGACGGTCTTTACATCAATCAATCTAAAAACAACATCATGAGAACCAACCTTCTTATAGTCTGTGCTATTTTTATTTTTCTTAAAACTAGTATAGCACAAGACTCCACGATTGTGGTGCCCAAAAGAATTTATACCACCAATTCATTGAATGGAGCCGCCCCGCCCGTAATTGATGGTTTTTTGGACGATTCTGGATGGGGTATTGTAGAATGGGCTGGCGACTTTATAGAAATGCGACCAGATGAAAACACCGCACCCACTGAAAAAACTAAGTTTAAGATTGTCTATGATGATAAGAACTTATATGTAGCTTTTCGTTGTTACGATTCGCAACCAGACAAGATAGAAAGAAGATTGTCTCGTCGGGATGGTTTTCAAGGAGATTGGGTAGGTGTCTTTATTGATAGTTATAATGACGAGCGCACCTCCTTTAATTTTATAGTAACGGCAGCTGGTGTTAAAGGGGATGAATTCTCTACTAATAATGGGAATAATTCTGATGAGAGTTGGAACCCTATATGGTACACAAAGACCAATGTGGATGAAGAAGGGTGGACAGCTGAAATGAAAATCCCTTTGAGTCAATTAAAATTTGGGAAGTCTGAAGAACAATCATGGGGATTGGAGGTCATGAGGAAGTTGTTTAGAGAGGAAGATCGGTATGTTTGGCAACGTATACCCAGAGAAGTTGCCGGTTTTGTAAGTGAGTTTGGAGAATTACATGGGTTAATGGACATTGAACCACAAAAACAGTTAGAGATTCAACCTTATACGGTCACAAAATTGGAAACCTATGAAGCTGAGGCAGGAAATCCTTTTAGGGATGGAAATGAATTTAATTTTAATGGAGGGCTGGATGCCAAAATTGGTATTACAAACGATTTGACTTTGGATTTAACCGTAAACCCAGATTTTGGACAAGTAGAGGCAGATCCATCTGCCATAGCATTGGATGGATTTCAAATTTTCTTTAACGAACGCCGGCCATTTTTTGTGGAAAATAATAATATTTTTGACTATCGGGTTTCTAGATCACAAGCAGGCAATACCTTTGGTTCTGACAATGTTTTTTACTCACGCCGTATAGGGCGCAGCCCTCAAGGAAGTGTTTCCACGGTTGATGGGGATTTTGTTGATTCACCCGAAAACACACCTATGATTGGTGCTGCTAAATTTAGTGGAAAAACAAAGGATGGATGGTCCATTGGGGTTTTGGAGAGTGTTACTGCCAAAAGATACGCAACTATAGATAATAATGGAAATAGAAGAAAAGAAGTGGTGGAGCCTTTGACCAACTATTTTGTTGGGCGTCTCCAGAAAGATTTCAACGAAAGAAATACTTTTATTGGTGGTATGTTCACAGCGGTCAACAGGGAAAACTTGACCGAGAATATAGATTTTCTTCATAAATCTGCATATACCGGAGGATTTGATTTTAAGCATCAATGGGACGATAGAGCCTGGTATGTAGGTGGAAACATAAATTGGAGCCATGTAAAAGGTACAGAAGAAGCCATACAGAATACACAAGAATCCATTACCCATCTATTTCACAGAGTAGATGCAGATTATTTGGAAGTTGATGAAAATAAAACTTCGCTTACAGGAACAGGAGGTAATGTACAAATAGGCAACCTTGATGGCCGTTGGAAATTTGAATCTGGTGCAACATGGCGCTCACCTGAATTGGAGTTGAATGATATTGGCTTTCAAAGAAGGGCAGATGATATTCGTCATTATACATGGATAGGGTACCAAACCCAAAAACCCGATAGTACCTTTAGAAGAGTTGGGATAAACTACAACCACTGGTCTGCCTGGGATTTTGGGGGCAATCATAATTTAATGCAGTTTAATACTAACAGCTGGCAAAATTGGAAGAACAATTGGTTTACAAACGTTGGGTTTAACTATAGACCAATTAGTTATTCCAATTCTGCACTAAGAGGTGGCCCACGTTTAAGATTATCTACTGGAATGAGTTTTTGGAACGGTATCAATACCGATAACAGAAAAAAAGTAAGGTTCAATATATTTCAAAATGGAAATTTTGGTGTAGACAAATCGTATAGCTCATACAATATTGAATTTGGAGTCAGTTACCAGCCTACTAACGCATTGCGCATTTCGGCATTCCCGTCCTATGGAATCAACAATGATAGATTACAGTTTATAGATAATATAGATGTTGGTGGAGACATTAGGTACCTTAATGGAGAAATTGAACAACGTACTTTGAGTATGTCTCTTAGGTTAAACTATACCATTAATCCTAACCTTTCTATTCAGTATTGGGGACAACCTTTTATTTCTAGGGGAAGATATTCAAATTTTAAATTTATAACGGACCCATTGGCCAAGGAGTTTACAGATAGGTTTTCTTTATATAATGAGAATCAAATTTTCTTTGCAGATGATGTCTATCGTGTAGATGAAAACATGGATGATGTAACTGATTTTAGTTTTGACAATCCAGACTTTTCATTCATTCAATTCCGCTCTAATTTAGTTGTACGCTGGGAGTACATTCCAGGTTCTGAGATTTTCTTGGTATGGTCACAAGATGTTTCCCAATCGGGAGATCCTCAAGAACAACTTTTTAGAAGTTTGGAGAACAATATTTTCGGCGACCAAAAACCTCAAAACATATTTTTACTAAAAGCTACTTACAGGTTTGTTATGTAGTTTTTTCTGTTAAAAAAAGTTAAAAATGAGAAAGATAATTGTTTTCTTTCTCATTTTTGAATACATCAATCAAAACATCATGAAATACATTATCTTGACACTGTGCGTATTATGTCTTTTTAGAACTTCTCTTATAGCACAAGACTCCACCTCTGTTGTTCCAAAAAGAGTTTATACTACAAACCCAATTAACGAAGAGAATTCCCCTGTTATTGATGGTGTTATAGACGAAAAAAGCTGGGATAGTTCAGAATGGACAGGAGATTTTGTTGAGTATGAACCAGACGAGAATACACCTCCCACTTTTCAAACCAAGTTTAAGATAATTTATGATGAAAAGAACCTTTATATAGCATATAGATGTTATGATTCTGAACCAGATAAGATAGAAAGTAGATTGTCCCGCCGAGATGGTTTTGCAGGTGACTGGGTAGAAATTAATATTGATAGCTATCATGATAAAAGAACTGCATTTTCCTTTACCACAACAGTAGCGGGGGTTAAAGGGGATGAGTTTATTTCTCAAAATGGGAATAATTGGGATACAAGTTGGAATCCTATTTGGTATGCAGCAACTAATATTGATGAAGAGGGATGGACTGCTGAAATTAAGATTCCCTTTAGTCAACTTAAATTTGGGAAAGCTAAGGAACAGGTATGGGGTTTTCAAGTTCAGAGACGTTTTTTTAGGGAGAATGAGCGATTTGTATGGCAAAGAATCCCGCAAGATGCTTCTGGTTGGGTAAGTGAGTTTGGAGAACTACATGGACTTATTGATATTCAACCTCAAAAACAATTGGAGATTCAGCCTTTTATGGTAAATCAATTGGACACATATCCAACTGAAGCTGGAAATCCTTTTAGAGATGGAAACGATTTTATATTTAATGGCGGGCTAGATGCAAAAATTGGAATAACAAATGACCTTACATTGGATTTAACTGTAAATCCGGATTTTGGACAGGTGGAAGCTGACCCGGGAGCAATTGCTTTGGACGGTTTTCAAATATTTTTTGAGGAAAGACGACCCTTTTTTGTTGAAAACAAAAATATATTCGATTATGAGTTTGCTAATGGCAATGATAATCTTTTTTATAGCCGTAGAATTGGCAGAAGCCCTCAAGGCTCTGTAAATAGTGTAGATGGTGAATATGTTAATATGCCCAATAACACTACAATTTTAGGTGCGGCAAAGTTTTCTGGTAAAACCAAGAATGGATGGTCTCTTGGTCTTATGGAAAGTATTACGGGTAAAATGTTTGCTGAGATAGACAATAATGGTAATAGGAGGGATGAATTGGTAGAACCGTTTACTAATTATTTAGTGGGGAGAGTCCAAAAAGATTTTAATAATAGGAATTCTTATGTGGGGGGAATTTTTACGGCTACCAATAGAAAATTGGAAAGCAATCTGGATTTCTTGAGAAAATCTGCATATTCGGGAGGATTGGATTTTAGACACAATTGGAAAGACCGAAATTATTATGTGGAAGGAAATTTGGTTGCCAGTCATGTAAATGGAACAGCGGAGGCAATAGAAAATACCCAAAGGGCGTTGACCCATTTATTTCAAAGAGTGGATGCTGGGCATGTAGAGGTAGACCCAAATAGAACCTCTTTAACAGGAACAGGAGGAAAATTGGAAACTGGTAAAGTGGGTGGTGGTAATTGGCGATATAATGGTGGAATTGTATGGCGCTCACCAGAATTGGAATTGAACGATGTTGGATTTTTAAGACAAGCAGATGAAATTAGACAGTATGCAAGATTACGCCGCTTGTTCTTAAAGCCTACAAATTTTTATAGAAGAATGCAGTTTGCACTAGCCCAAGTTTCTACCTATGACTTTGACGGAAACTATAATAGAATGCAGTATGAGGGGAATGGATTTATTAGTTACAAAAATAATTGGTGGACAGAAGTTGGGGCTTCGCACAAACCAAGAATTTTTACAAACACTGTTCTAAGAGGAGGACCACGCTGGCGATGGTCAGAAGAAAACTATTGGTTTTTATTTTTTGGGTCCAACCAACAAAAGAAATTCAGTTTTACCTTGGGTTATGTGGATAGCCAAGCCAAGCAGGATAATTTTTCTTTGGCCAGATATGTAGTAAGGCTTAGATACCAACCCTTTGATGCTTTTAGCTTTTCTATGTCCACAGAATATGAAGAAAATCCTAATAAAACCCAATATGTAACAGAACAAAGCTTTAATGGTATACCACGTTACATTACGGGAAATATAGACCAACGAACTTTTAGTACGTCTTTAAGGTTAAATTACAATCTAAACCCCAATTTGTCTGTTCAATATTATGGACAACCTTTTATATCTAGGGGCACTTATACCGATTTTAATTTTGTAAACAACCCTATCGCTAAGAACCTAAATGAGAGAGTATCTCTATATAATAACAATCAGGTTTCTTTTATGAATGATAGTTATTTGGTTGATGAAAATTTGGATGGAACAACTGATTATGAGTTTGGTAATCCAGATTTTTCTTTTGTCCAATTTAGGTCTAATTTAGTTTTACGATGGGAGTATATTCCTGGGTCAGAGGTCTTTTTGGTATGGTCACAAGGGGTTACTGGGCTAGGTGACCCATTAGATGGGCTAGGCAGGAGCTTAAACAACCAAATTCTTGATCAAGAGAAAGATAATACCTTTTTATTGAAGGCAACGTACCGTTTTGTATTGTGATACAGATATTTAGTTTTGGATAATATGATGAAGGTTTCTGCGTTTTAGTTACATTAAACAAACTAAATTAAAGTATGAAACGTAACCTTTCCCTGTTTTTTATAGCAATGACCGTATTGATTTCCTGTTCTAAGGACAAGGATTCCATGAACGAAGAGCAACAAAATTCCATTGTAGGTACATGGGATGTGGCCGAATTAAAGGTTGATGAAGGAAGTACTAATGACGATTTGTTATTTGCGGCTGGAATTATAGATGTATTGGTAGCTCAAAATTGTAGTGCATTAACATTGACTTTTAATCAAGATGGCACTTTATCCACAAGAAGTGGAGTAAATGATATTGAAATAGATGTAAATAGTGGAGGAACTGGATTGTCAATTCCTTGTCCAGATACCTTTGAAACAGAAACAACCACTTGGAGTTTGGATGGTAATCAACTTACAGTTATTGATGGTGACGGAATGGAACAAACAAGTACTATTCAATTGAGTGGGGATACCTTAACAGTCCCAGGAGAAGATATAAGTGAAGATAATTTTACAGGTGCTGATATTGTTTTTATAAAAAACTAAGTTATAAGAAATAGCTAATTAAACCCTTCCAAACTATTCAAGCTATTGGAAGGGTTTTGTGTTTTAAATGTTATATCTTTAAGAGGTTATAATTAATATGATGCTTCTTAAAAAATTTCCGCTGGGCAAAATAATTGCCTTTTTTTCATTCATTATTTTTAGTGATTGTATAGATCCCGTATCTCCAGAATTTGAATTTGAAGAAGGCCTTGTTTTTGTTGAAGGTTTTGCATCAACATCACCTGGGGCATCATTTGTGATTATTACGGAATCTGTTATTGAGTTTGGAATCTATGGAACTAAGTTTGTCCAAGGAGCAGATGTTTCTTATATAAATAGTAATACAGGGGAAATAATCTCTCTTGTAGAACAACAAGGTTCTTATGTTCCTCCAATTGATTTTGTGGCTATGGTAGGTCAAACATGGGAACTAGAAATTGTTTTAGAAAATGGCACTATGTATAAATCGGAGCCAGAATCAATAATAGAGCCTGTTGAAATCAAAAATATTTCATCTAGTTATAATCCAGAACTAATATTTAGGGACGCCACAGGCAAATATGTGCCAGGGCATCAAGTATCCGTAAGTTTTGATGACCCAGAAAACAAGGAGAATTATTATTATTGGTCTTATAGATCTTTTGAAAACCTTAATTTTTGTGAAAAGTGTTATGATAGTATGTTTAGGGATGATGCTTGTGTGGAAAACCCATATGCACTACCAGCACCTTCTGATGCGTCGCTGAGAAGATATTATGATTATGCCTGTGATTCTGATTGTTGGAAAATACGTTTTCCAGAAAGCATCATGATTTTTTCTGATAAATTTAGTAATGGCACAAGTGTAAACCAATTGCCTGTGGCGAATATATTGCTCTATACTAAAGAGGATATTGTAGTTGAGGTCCAACAATTTTCATTACCTATATCTACATATGACTATTACAAAACATTAAGGGATATTGTAGACAATAAAGGAGGGTTTAATGCGCCACCCCCTGCAGGTCTTATTGGGAATATTTACAATCCAAATAACGCAGAAGATTTTGTTTTTGGAAGGTTTACTGCGGCATCTACATCAACAGCATATATTTTTATTGATAGAACTGATATCCAAGAACTTCCAATAGAAGTAAGGGAACCATTAAAATTTGAAGGATGTGAAACATGTGCTCCTGGGACATGTCCTATAGGAGATTGTAGCCCTGTTACTTCAGCTCCATGTAGTGAAAGAAGATATAGAACTGCTATTATTCCACCAGGATGGGTAGAAAATTAAAAATAGCAGGAAATCGGAACAATTATTGTGGTAATACATTAACTTTAAGAACATTATAATCGGCCATGTCATATATAAAATCTTGCCTTTTAGGTAGAATTATATTTTATTTTTTGTTTTTGCTTCTTTTTAGTGATTGTATAGATCCCGTATCTCCAGAATTCGAATTTGAAGAAGGACTCATATTTGTTGAAGGTTTTGTTTCTACATCTCCTGATGCTTCTTTTGTTTCCATTACAGAATCTGTAATAGAGTTTGGAATCTATGGGACTAAATTTGTCCAAGGGGCAAATGTTTCTTTTGTTAGCAGTGATACAGGTGAAGAAATAGTTCTTACTGAAGAGTTGGGTGCTTATGTTCCTCCAATTGATTTTATTGCGTTACCAGGCCAAACATGGGAAGTGGAAATTTTAATGCCCAACGGCGCAACATATAGATCAGAACCTGAAACTGTCCTTGAGCCAGTGGAAATAAATGATATATCGGCTAGTTATAGTCCAGAATTATTTTATATGGAAGCATCTGAAGGTTTTGTTCCCGGACATCAAATAACTGTTGATTTTAATGATCCAGCGGGTGAAGAGAATTTTTATTTTTGGACCTATCGAGCTTTTGAAAATCTGGATATTTGTGAATTGTGCTATGAAGGGATTTTTAGAAATGGAGAATGTGAAAGAACAACTTTGCCAGAATCTCCTCCATATTTTACTTATCCATGCGAGACAGATTGTTGGAAAATACGTTTTCCGGAAACTGTGAATATTTTTGACGACCAGTTTTCTGATGGCAAAACAACCGATGGCTTACCTGTTGGGATTGTTCCATTATATACCAAAGAGAATATGGTGGTAGAAATTCAACAAATTTCATTATCACCGGCCGCTTATGAATATTATAAAGTTTTAAAGGATATTGTTGATAATAATAGCGGTTTTAATGCTCCTCCCCCTGCGGCATTAATTGGTAATGTGGTCAATGTAAATGATAGCGGGGACTTTATTTTTGGCAGGATTACTGCCGCAGCTACTTCCACAGCCCATATTTTTGTTGACCGTAGTGATATTAAAGAGAACCCACTGGAAAGCAGAATATCAACATTTACTGAACCTACGTTCATGTCACCGTACCCACCTCCAGCAACTGTTTCTGCTCCATGTGCAGAAAATAGATATAGAACCATGATTGTACCACCAGGATGGGTGGAAAATTAATACCAAAACCAAATGAAAAAATACCAACTACACTTCTTGCTCCTTTTTACTTTTGTATGCTACAATGCACTTGGGCAAAGCCAAGAACATATACTTTCCTTTCAAATACTGGACCAAGTAACAGGTATCCCATTGGAAGATGCAGATATTTTCATACAACCTTGTAATTGTGGAGGTATATCTAACATAGACGGCCGCTATTCTATTGAACTACCTGAAGAAACTTATAGAATAACAGTTTCTTATATTGGTTATCAAGATAATCTACAAACTGTATTGCTGAATGAAAATAAATTTTTAAGGATAGAGCTTTTTGAAAGGGAGGAACAGTTATCCGAAGTTATTCTACGTGCAAAAAGGATAAATGATAATTTAGAAACTCCGCAAATGGGAGTTCTACAGTTAAAATCCCAAGACTTAAAAAAAATTCCCGCAGCACTTGGAGAGTATGACGTATTACGGGGAATGACTTTGTTGGCTGGGGTAAACAGTGCGGGGGAAATAAGTAATGGGTTATCGGTAAGAGGTGGGTCTTTGGATCAAAACCTTATCTTATTTGATCATGCTCCAGTTTTTAACCCAACACATTTATTTGGACTTTTTTCGGTATTTACACCAGATGTTCTCTCATCTGTAGATTTGTACAGAGCAAATATTCCTTCCCGTTTTGGGGGCAGAATAGCATCTGTATTGGATGTTAAGGTGAAAAACCCTTATGTGGACAAATTAAAACTTTCTGGGGGATTGGGATTGGTGTCCAGTAGATTAACTGTGGAAACACCTATTGTAAAGGAAAAATTAACGCTCATTGCTGGTATTAGAGCTGGATTGACGGATTTTTTACTTCCATTGGTCTCAGAGAGGTTAAAAAATACCAAGGCCAGATTTTATGATGGCACCATGAAGTTGCTTTATTTACCAACAGACAAGGATCAAATTTCTTTAACTGGTTTTTATAGCAAGGATTTTTATCAATTGGATTTGATATCCAAAATAGAGAATATCAATGCAGAAAACAATCAATATGATTTTAAAACCTTAAACGGAACATTAAATTGGTTACATTCATTTGATTCTGGGGCTAACCTTAGAAGCACGTTTGTTGCAAGTGATTATACCCCAAAGACAATTTTTCCAGAAGTTGAAAGCACCAATGAGATTGAGTTTGAATCTAGGATTAATTATTTAAGCTTGGTATCAGAGTATTCAAAAAAAATCGATGAAAAAGTAGATTATTATTCTGGCATTCAGTTAAATCAGTATAAAATATATCCAGGAACTTTAGATCCTGGTTCAGGAAACAGTATTAATCCGGTTACATTAAGTTCGGAAACCAGTTATGAGTTTTCTGGGTATGCCAATGTTAATTGGAACCCTATTTCCAATTTTTCTCTTTCTGCTGGACTTCGTTATACCCATTTTATGTTTGTTGGTCCCTATACCATGGCTCAGTTTGATGAAACTGGCAGCACTATAATAGATACCCAGTTTTTTGATAAGGGAGAAAAGGTAAAATCATATGATGGGTTAGAACCCAGACTGGGATTAAACTTAAAATTAAACGAAAGCACCTCTGTCAAAGCCAGTTATGCCAGAGTAAACCAATTTTTACAGAATGTATATAATAGTACAACACCATTGCCAACATCCAGATGGAAAACATCCGATGCAAGTATAAAACCACAAAAGAGTGACACCTATGGTTTGGGACTTTATAAAAATTTAAATGATAACCTTATAGAATTGGGTATTGAGGGCTATTATAGGGACTCCAGAAATAATTTAACCTATAAACCTGGTGCAGATTTCTTTTTAGAGGAATTTTTAGAAAGGGATGTAGTGCAAGGTCAAGGAGAAGCGTATGGTGTGGAGTTTAGTTTTAAGAAAACAAAAGGGAGGTTTAACGGTTGGTTTAATTACACTTGGTCTAGAAGCTTTTTACGTTCACAAAATGAAAGGCTTGCAGACAGGGTAAATAATAATGAATGGTACCCATCCGATTTTGACAGGCCTCATGTTTTAAATGCAACTGTTAATTTTGAAGGGGAGAAAAACCATGTGTTCAGCTTTAATTTTACAGGACAAACAGGCAGGCCTTATACCGTTGCCAATAGCGTTTTTGCATTAGAGGACATTAATGTTCCCATATTTATTGAACGTAACAATGCTAGATTGAGACCTTATCACAGATTGGATTTTTCATGGAAGATTAAATATGGTAAAAATTTGACCAGAAAATGGGTAGGGGATTGGACCTTTACCATTTATAATCTGTATAGTAGAAGAAACCCTTTTAATCTATATTATTCCCAGCGAACGGGGCCAGAGAATTCAGAAATCTTTTTGGGAAGCCCATTGGGTTCTTATGAACTTTCTGTAATGAACAGCCCTCTTTTTTCCTTGACCTATAATTTTGTGTTTGATTAATCTAATAAGTAAATGCAAGAAATTAGGTCGTATAAGCTTATCTTTTTAAGTGCTCTTTTGTTGCTTTTAGGATGTTCGGACCCTGTAACACCAGAATTCAATTACATAGATGAAATTATTTATATAGAGGCTTTGGCTTCAACATCTCCAGGAATTTCTCAAGTTACAGTTAATACATCTGTTACGGAATTTGGTGTTCGTAAAGTTGTTTTTATTGATAATGCATTGGTGACTTTTAGGAATACAGGAACAGGAGAGCAGATAAATTTAATGCTGCAGGAAGACGCCTATGTTCCTCCAAGTGATTTTGTTGTGCAAGAAAATGAAACTTGGGAAATGCATGTTGCCTTATCTGATGGTAGACAGTTTCAGTCCCAACCTGAAAAAGTTACTAACATAGTTGAGATCTCTGAAATAAATGCAACTTATAGTCCAGAACTTTTTTTTAGTGATGCCCAAGAAGGCTTTGTGCCAGGGCATGGTATTTCTGTAAGCTTTAATGATCCTGCAAATGAAGCAAATTATTACTTCTGGCGTTTTAAATCGTTTGAGCCCATTATCCTGTGTGGTGTATGTTATGAGGGGACTTATTTTAGGAATGGAGAATGTCGTGCTTTTGAGGGATATACTCTGGTTCCTTTTTTTACTTATGCCTGTAATTCTCCTTGTTGGCAAATAAGATATAATGAAAATATTCAAATATTTGCTGATGAGTTTTCAAATGGTGCAGCTGTAAACAATATTTCAGTGGCCAATATTCCACTATATACTAAAGAAAATATAGCCGTGGAAATTCAACAGCTTTCCTTAACTGCAGATGCATATCAATATTATAAAGCTTTAAAAGATATTATAAACAATAGTGGAAGCTTTAATGCTCCACCGCCAGCTGCTTTAATTGGAAATTTGTTTAACCCTAATGATAGTAATGAGGTTGTTTTAGGTAGATTTACAGTTGCTGCGTCGTCAACAAAATCAATTTTTTTGGATCGGTCTGGAATTGAGGAAGCACCATTGGAAGTAAATAATGTTATTTTTAATGATGAGGGTGGAATAGGAGTGGATACTCCATTTCCTGATACTTTGGCAATTCCATGTGAAGAATCCAGATATAGGACAGGAGTTACGCCAGAAGCTTGGGTAGATATAGATTAATGTGCCTCTAGCCAATTATCACCAATTCCCAATTCAACATCTAAAGGAACAGCTAGTGTATAAGCATTTTCCATTTCGGTTTTAATAAGAGTTTTCATTTCTTCCAATTCTGGTTTGTGGACATCAAAAACCAATTCATCATGTACTTGTAAAAGCATCTTGGTTTTATAATCACCCTGCGTTAGTTTTTTATGGATATTTATCATGGCAAGCTTAATAATGTCCGCGGCACTTCCTTGTATAGGTGCATTCACAGCATTTCGTTCTGCTGCGCCACGTACAATTGCATTGCTTCCATTAATGTCCTTTAGGTACCTACGGCGCCCTAGAACAGTTTGTACATATCCATTATCACGAGCAAAATCTACCAGTTCACTCATATAATTTCTGAGCTTGGGATAGGTCTTATAATAAGTATCGATAAGGTCTTTGGCCTCCGAACGGGACAAGTCCGTCTGATTGCTCAATCCAAAGGCAGAAACTCCATAAATAATTCCAAAATTAACTGTTTTGGCATTGCCTCGTTGCTCACGGGTTACTTCACTTATTGGAACATTAAAAACCTTGGCAGCAGTTGAAGCGTGAATATCTTCCCCGTTTTTAAAAGCTTCAATCATGGTATCTTCCTCACTGAGTGCGGCAATAATACGCAACTCTATTTGCGAATAATCCGCCGCTAACAAAATATATTCATCATTTCTGGGAACAAAGGCTTTTCGTACCTGTCGCCCTCTTTCTGTTCTAATAGGAATGTTTTGTAGGTTTGGGTTATTACTACTCAATCTGCCCGTGGCAGCCACTGTTTGCATATAATCTGTATGTACTCTACCTGTGGTGGGTTCTATCTGTTCTGGTAATGCATCCACATAGGTGCTTTTAAGTTTTGCAAGACCTCTATAATTTAAAACATTTTGAATAATCTCATGGTCTTTTGCTAAGTAGGAAAGCACATCTTCTGCAGTAGAATATTGGCCAGTTTTGGTCTTTTTGGGCTTATCTACCAGTTTTAATTTATCAAAAAGAATTTCTCCCAATTGTTTGGGAGATGCTATATTGAATTGCTCACCAGCTTCCTCATATATTTTGGCTTCAAGTGTAGCAATGTCATTGTCTAAATCGGCCGATAGGGAATGTAAAAAATCTTTATCAAGATTAATTCCCTCCAGTTCCATATCTGCCAATACACTTAACAAAGGAACCTCAATATCGTTAAAAAGCCCGTCTGTTTTTGCTTCAGCCAATTCAGGCCTAAAATGTTGTGCCAATTGGTAGGTGATGTCGGCATCTTCTACAGCATATTCCGTTTGCTGTTCCAAAGGAACATCACGCATACTTAACTGATTTTTTCCTTTTTTACCAATTAATTCAGTAATGGAAATAGGCGTGTAGTTAAGGTATGTTTCGGCAAGCACATCCATATTATGCCTCATATCTGGATTTATAAGGTAATGTGCCAACATGGTATCAAAATAGGTGCCTTTTATGTTGAGGTTGTATTTGCGCAATACCTTAACATCATACTTTAAATTCTGGCCTATTTTTTCAATATGTTCTGCTTCAAAGAAAGGGCGTAACTGTTCTATAAGTTCTTGTGCTTGGTTTTTGTCTTCAGGGAATGGAACATAAAAACCTTTTCCTGCTTCCCAACTGAATGCAATGCCTACAAGTTCTGCCTGTAAGGGGTTTAACGAGGTGGTTTCCGTATCAAAACAAACCGAGGTCTGTTTCATTAAATTTTGTACAAAAAGTTTCATTGCCATACCTGGCACAATGCTTTGGTATACATGGGACACACTTTTTGCCGTATCTCTGCTAGAAATAGCCTCTAAAGGTTCGTTGGCTTCTCCTGTACTTCCAAATAATGAGAATTGACCTTGCCCAGCCGCACTTGGGTCCTTTTTTAGGATTTCTTTTTTAATTTCAGAAGAAGACTCAATAGTAGGTTCATTTGAGAACAATTTTAAAAATTGGTCTTTGAGTCTTCTAAACTCTAACTCCTCAAAAATCTCTTGAACTTTTTTGGCATCTGGTTCTGATAATTCATAATCCTTGGCATCAAAAGTAACATCGCAGGTGGTGCAGATTGTTGCCAATTTCCGAGATAACCTTCCCAATTCGGCATTTTCTTCCACCTTTTCTTTCATTTTGCCCTTTAGCTTATCCGTATTTGCCAAAAGCCCTTCCATGTCTCCAAATTCTTGAATGAATTTTTTGGCAGTTTTATCTCCAACTCCGGGCAATCCGGGAATATTGTCACTGGCATCACCCATCATTCCCAAATAATCAATTACTTGTTCTGGTCGTTGCACACCAAAACGTTCTTGGATTTCAGGGATTCCCCATATCTCAATCCCATTGCCCAAACGAGCAGGGCGGTACATAAAAATATTTTCTGATACTAACTGTCCAAAATCCTTGTCTGGAGTTACCATATAGACTTTATAATCCTCTTTTTCTGCTTGTTTGGCCAGAGTTCCAATAATATCGTCTGCTTCCCAGCCTTCTAAAACAACAACAGGAATATGCATGGCCTTTAACAATTCTTGGATATAGGGAACAGCTATTTTTATACCATCGGGAGTTTCATCTCTATTGGCTTTATATTCAGGAAATAGCTCTGTTCGTTCGGCACTTCCTCCTTTATCAAAACAAACGGCCAGATGGTCTGGTTTTTCACGTCGGATAACATCAAAGAGGGAATTTGTAAACCCCATGATGGCAGAGGTATCCATGCCTTTGGAATTGATTCTAGGATTTTTGATGAATGCATAATACCCACGAAAAATAAGGGCGTAAGCATCTAATAAAAAAAGTCGTTTTTGGTCTGCCATTTTATGTTTTATTGAAGGGTTTCAAACTTACAAAGAATATCAACCTTTCTAAAGTTTTATGAAGTTATATAAGAGTTAGAAGGAATATTTATATGCCCTTCATTGGAATATTTTCTGTAGGTAAACCCAGATTGAATGCAATAACTGCCCGTTTCTCCTTTTTTATTGATGGCGATATAACCTATCTGAAAGTTCTTATAGTCCGTATCTTTTGTGACTATCCGGTTTACAGCTTCTTCACAAGCCTCCTGAGGGCTCATTCCCTGGCGCATTAATTCCACAATAAGAAAACTGCCAAGCGTTTTCACTACTTTTTCCCCAACACCTGTAGCTGTTGCTCCACCCACCTCATTGTCCACAAAAAGACCAGCACCAACAATTGGAGAATCACCAACGCGTCCACCAACTTTGTATGCCATGCCACTTGTAGTGCATGCCCCAGAAATATCACCATCTTTATCAATGGCAAGCATGCCAATAGTATCATGATTTTCTATATTGATGATGGGTTCGTATTTTGATGTTTTTTTCCATTCCAACCATTCTTGTTTTGATTTTTCTGTGAGCAAGTCTTCTTTTGGGAAGCCTTTTTCATATGCAAATTGTTCAGCTCCCAGTCCAGCTAGCATCACATGCGGCGTGTCTTCCATTACCTTACGGGCAACAGAAACTGCATGGGTTACATTTTGCAAGTAGACAACAGCACCACAATCACCATCTTTGTTCATAATACACGCATCTAAAGTTACATTGCCATCCCTATCTGGTCTGCCCCCTTTGCCTACGGATTGATTGTTAACATCGGCCTCTTCCTCCATTACTCCTTTTTCCACTGCATCCAAAGCATTGCCACCTGCATTCAATACTTCCCATGCTTTAGAAGTTGAGTTAGGAACGTTCCATGTGGCAATAACAATTGGTTTAACACTTTCAGGAGAATTAATTGGGGTTGCAGATGTATTAGCTTCTTTACATGAAGCAGTAATCAATGGCGTGGATAAAATTCCAGCTGTACCTACAGCCGAATTTTTAAGGAACTTTCTTCTTTGCATATTGTGTAACTTTATGGATTAAATATACAATTATGTTAGTAGAAGTTTGCGCCAATTCATTGGAATCTGCCCTAAATGCGCAAAAAGGCGGGGCAGATAGAGTTGAACTTTGTTCCGAGTTGGGCATTGGTGGAATTACCCCATCTTATGGGGTGTTGAAGATGACAAAAGAGAAATTGGCAATTCCCATCCATGTATTAATTAGACCAAGAAGTGGAGATTTTACTTATTCTGATTTGGAATTTGAAATCATGAAAATGAATATTATCCTCTGTAAAAAACTGGGAGTTAATGGAGTAGTTTCTGGAGTACTACACAAAGACTTTACATTGGATTTTGAACGCACATTAATTTTAAAGGAATTGGCTGGCTCAATGAAGTTTACATTTCATAGAGCTTTTGATTGGGTGAAAGAACCCTTTATAACTTTGGAACAATTGGAACAAATAGGAGTAGATTATATTTTAACATCTGGACAAAAGAAATCTGCTATTGAAGGAATCAATCTTTTGTCGGCATTGAAACAAAAAGCAACCTCATGCGTCCTATTACCTGGAGGAGGAATTAATGAATCCAATGTTATGGAATTTAAGCAAAATGGTTTTAAAACAGTTCACCTATCTGGTACGGGTTTAACCAAAACATTGTTGGAGAAGCCTATTATTTCTATGAACTCCGACTCTTTTATTTCTGATGACAAAACAGCTATGACCAATGAAGTCACTATTAAAAAAGTATGCAGTTTAGTTAAATAAAAGTGAACAGGGAAGAGACCACTTATTTATAAAATATATTTGTAAAAAAGAATTATATGTTGCGTTGGATTATATTTATATTAATTTATTTGGTGGTTGCCTTTTATACGCTCCAAGCTTTAAGAACAGTAACCAAACAACAATGGATTCATTATGCTTTTGTCATTGTGGCTATGTTAGTCATATGCAATTTTATATATCAATTCACCATTGGTTCAGAAGGTAGGGTACTTAGCAGGCCTAAAAGTTATGCTTTTGGATTTTTAATAACCATTCTGGCTTTTATGACCATAAATCTCGTTTTACTTTTTTCAGAAGATATTTTTAGATTTTTTTCGGCCATATATTACAGAATTTCGGGGAAGCATACAGAGTTTACAATCCCATCTAGAAGGAAGTTTCTTAGTATGGTAGCCCTTGGAGTTGCTGCACTTCCTTTTAGTGCATTATTGTATGGAATGTATAGGGGCAAGTACAATTTCAAAGTGTTAAAATATAATTTAGAATTTGATGATTTACCCGATGCGTTTGATGGATATCAAATAACCCAAATTTCTGATATACATAGTGGAAGTTTTGACAATGAGGAAAAAATTAGCTATGCTATAGATTTAATAAATGAGCAGAAAAGTGATGTTCTTTTTTTTACAGGAGATATGGTCAATAACAAAGCAGAGGAAATGACGCCTTGGGCATCTCTTTTCACAAAGCTTGAAGCCAAAGACGGTAAGTTCTCTATCTTGGGAAACCATGATTATGGGGATTATGTGGATTGGGATACTGAAGAGGAAAAAAGTCAAAATTTAAAGGATTTAAAAAAACTTCAAGGAGAAATAGGTTTTGATTTATTATTGAATGAAAGCAGGTATTTACAAAAGGGTAATGATAAATTAGCTCTAATCGGTGTAGAAAATTGGGGCCGTGGCGGATTCAAGAAAGCAGGAGATTTGCAAAAGGCAAAATCCAATATTGGCAAAGAAGATTTTAAAATACTATTGAGCCATGACCCGTCCCATTGGGAAGATCAGGTTATTTCCGACGATTACCATTATCATTTAACCTTAAGCGGACATACCCACGGTATGCAGTTTGGAATAGAAATACCTGGTTGGATAAAATGGAGCCCCGTAAAGTGGCGTTATAAGTACTGGGCAGGGGTATATGAGGAAATGGGTCAGTATATAAATGTAAACCGTGGTTTTGGGTTTTTAGGTTACCCTGGTAGGGTAGGAATTTGGCCAGAAATCACAGTGATAACATTAAAAAAGAAATCTTTAACGTGAATTTAACGTAATACTTGGTGGTTGGAATTTCAGTATCAGTTGTTTTTTAACATTTTTTAGTATTTTTGGCCTGTAACCCAATGATTCATATATGTCAAAATTTGGCGAATTAATTGATTTAAGCGTTCCTGTACTATTGGACTTCTATGCCGATTGGAACGAGCAATCCACTTCTATGCATCCTGTATTAAGGGATGTTGCTGCTGCCTTGGGAGATAAAGGCAAAGTAATTAAAATAGATGTGGACAAGAATAAGGAGCTTTCACAAGCCTTAAGGGTAAAAGGATTGCCAACCCTAATGATTTATAAAAAAGGAGAAATGGTCTGGCGACAGAGTGGCGAACAGGATGCCAATACGTTGCTGGGGATTATAAACGAATATATTTAACAAAAAAGGCGAGATTTAAATCTCGCCTTTTTTGTTATTGTTCCACAGGTGTAGACAGACTATCCAATTGACCATTATTGGGAATGGTATCTATTTCCATTGAATCTTGCATATCTGGGTCACCTATAGGTGAAGGTGATAATTCTTCTTCCAAGGTACTTCCTTCATAAAAATGACTAAATTTTGCTATATATTCATTAAAAATGATGGTTTCTTTTTCTGCAAAATCTCTATCCTTATTCCTGATTAAAATATCGATATTTCGTCTATAGGCCTCCATATCGGTAATAATATCATCAATATTGTCATATTGCTCATCCAATGGCATGCCAGCATAATAGGTTAGGCGTTCTTGGTATTTTGTTTTTAGACCAGCAAACAAATCTCTTGCTTTGGATGTTTCGCCTACTTTATAATAGCCATCTACAAAAGGCTCTACAAATGCATAGAATCCAAAATAGTCCAATGGCATATTTTCCATTGCCATGTTTATTACTTCTTTGGCTTTGTCTATTTTGTTTTCATTAATCAAGGTTTCAGACAAACGAGCCAAATTACTCCTAAATGATAACCCTTGGCTTCTTGTCTGTGGGTCATGATAAATATCTGCCCTTCCAGAATTACCCCAATCCCATTTTTTTACAATATCGTACATGAGGTCACTATCAATTCTTCCCATTTCAAAAGAGCTTTGATTTTTGGTTTTTATAGGAACCAATTTGTACACTAAACCATCTAACTGCAAATAATCCTTCATCCATATATATTCGGCAGTATCAAAACTACCACCCGAAAAATAAATAGGACGTTTCCAATCATTGTTGGCAATAAGGTCCAACATTAAAATTCGATTTTTTGGTAAAGCACTTGGTAAGTCAATATCTATAAAATCAACTATGGATGCAGAATCTTTTTCTTTGACCAAACCACTTTCCAAAACATTTTTCTTATTCACTGGGATGCGAATTTTATTGGTGGGATAATACACAATATCCTGATTGCTAATTGGATACTCGTTTAAATCGGCGCCTCTTTGTTGTAAAATATGTTTGAATTTAGTTTGCGGTTTGTCACTACCTACCCAATTCATAAAATCTTTAATGTCCCATCTGCTATCCGTGATTCCTTGATGGTATATGGCATCTCTTGACCCATATGTATATAAATTATGTGTAAGCTGTGAAGGAATAGGGTCGCTTTCATAAGCTTTACTCTTCATTTGGTCTATATACCAATCTGTAGCAAAAAGACTTGTGTTTACAATTCTAACATCCGTTCTATGACCTTCAATTTCTTGTGCGTACCAAAGTGGAAAGGTATCATTATCACCAATTGTAAAAAGTATGGCCCCAGCATTTTCTTCGCATGAATCCAGATAGGCTTTGGCAGTTGAATTGGCTGTAAAACGGTTAGATCGGTCATGATCGTCCCAATTTTGATATGCCATTACGGTTGGTACAGCCAAAAGGCAAATGACAACTACAATTGGAGCCAATATTTTTGGAGAGAGTAGCTTTCTAAATTCATCAAATAGGCCATAAACCCCAATCCCTATCCACAGTGCAAACACGTAGAAAGACCCAACTAAAGAATAATCTCGCTCTCTAGGTTGAAAAATCCCTGGATTGGTATAAAACTGTATAGCGATACCAGTGAACATAAAAAACACAAAAAGTGCCCAAAACTGTTTAGGGTTTTTTGAAATTTGAAAAACCAATCCTATAATTCCCAAAATAAGGGGCAAAAAGAAGTACGTATTTCTTCCTTTGTTATTTTTTATATCACTAGGCAAATTGTCTTGGCTTCCTAATCTAATATTATCAATAAAATTTATTCCACTCAACCAATTACCATTATTATTATATCTGCCTTGAACATCATTTTGTTTTCCAACAAAATTCCACATAAAATAACGCCAGTACATATACCCAAATTGAAATTGGAACATGTATTTTACATTTTGCCCAACGGTCGGTGGTAAAACTTCTATATAATCACTGAATTCATGTAAAAAACGAATGTATTGTTCTGAGTCTATTTCACCATTAGCATAGCCATCTTTGAACTGTTTTATGGCACCCCTAAGTTCAGAATTTCCTAAATACTCAGATTTTATTTTAAATTCCAAAGGGTCAAAATGTGTCATATAGTTTTCTGCATTTTGGTCGCTCCACATTCTGGGTAATAATCCCCTATGCTTTTCATTTGGACCTGGAATGGCATTTTCATAATGATTAACAATCACATATTTTCCTAATTTTTCATCCTTTTCATATTTTGGTTTATCGTCCACTTCGTCACCTGAAGGCGCAAACAAGTCTGAATAATAAGTTCCGTAAATAGGGCTGTCTACACCAGGGTATTGCTCCCTGTTGTAATATGCCAATAATGATCGTGCATCTGATGGGTCATTTTCGTTGATGACTACATTAGCATTAGCTCTTATTGGAAGCATAATCCACGATGAAAATCCAAAAATTAAGAACATAACACAAAGCACCAGTGTGTTGGCTGTTCTATAATCGTTTTTTCTAGTATAACGCAATCCAAAATAAAAGGCGGCAATAAATATGAGACCCATTATTAGGGTGCCAGAATTAAATGGTAGTCCAATACTATTAATGAAAAACACCTCACTCCAACTAAAGAGTTTCAAAACATAGGTCAAAGAGAATTTATAAACCAACATTAGCACTGCTACTACTGCTATATTGGCAATGAGAAAGTTTTTTATGGTTGTGGTTTTGTATTTTTTAAAATAGAACAAAAGACCTATTGTGGGGATAGCCAAAAAGCCCATAAACTGAATTCCAAACGTTAATCCAACCACAAAAGAAATAAGTACCAGCCAACGATTTCCTCTAGGGTCGTCCAAATTATCCGTCCATTTTAGACCCAGCCATAAAAGCAAAGACATAATAAAGCTAGCCATGGCATACACTTCCGTTTCTACGGCATTAAACCAAAAACTATCAGAATATGTAAATGCTAGTGCGCCAACAAGACCACTTCCTAAAATTGCAATTGCCTTGCTGTTTGTGATTTTTTCATCTTTGGACAACAATTTTCTTGTGAGATTAGTAATGGTCCAAAACATAAAGAGAATGGTAAAGGCACTGGATACTCCAGACAAGAAATTTACCATAAAAGCCACTTGGCTTGGTTCCAAGGCAAACATGGCAAAAAAGGCACCTATCATTTGTAATAGAGGTGCTCCTGGAGGGTGGCCTACTTGCAATTTTGCAGAGGTGGCAATATACTCACCAGCATCCCAAAAACTACCTGTGGGCTCTACAGTTATAACATATGTGATAAGGGCTATAAAAAAAACGACCCATCCTAAGATGGTGTCCCATTTCTTGAAGTTTTTTGAAAACATGCAATGCAGTTGTTGGTACTATGGGCGAATTTACTAATTAAAATAGATATGCATGTAGAATTTTGATAAACCTTTAACATGTAAGTTACCTATATTTTTAAATCATTGTCTTAAAATATTTGCCCAAACAAAACTTTGTTTTAAATTTGCACCTCTTTTAGAGAGATTGGCCCATGGTGTAATTGGCAACACTCCGGTTTTTGGTACCGTCATTCAAGGTTCGAGTCCTTGTGGGCCAACAAAATTTTAAACAAATCCCGACATCTTTTGGTGTTGGGATTTTTGTTTTTAAAAAGGTTGTGTCTGGCTCGTATAAAATACCCTTAAGAGCCTAAAAAATAGAGAATAGGTTACTTAAACTATAAAAAATTCTGTTTATCGCACATTTTTGTAATATAAATCTGATGTTTTGTATATTGTGAATGGATTGATGAATAAATTGTGCTCCATCATTCTAAATATCACCCCACTCTAATTAAAGTTATTTGTCATGAATTTAACCACTAAGAATCTTAAGATTATCCTACTTCTTGTAGTTGTTGGTTTTTGTGTAGGTATTTATCTGCAGGATTTACAGCACAGAAAAAGTACTGAGCATGCCTGGACAGCCAATAGGTTTAATTTAGAACGTTTTGATAAAATCACCCAATATAATAAAAGAATGAATTCTAGAAACTGGAGAGCTATGAGGGATAGTATATATGGGCAATTGGATTCATTAATGATATTAAGGTATAGAAAAGAAGTGGATAGCCTTACTGAGTTGAAAAGTCAAGAGCAAAAAATTCAAATGGAAGGTGGTTTTTCTGTTTCAGATAAATAATATAGCTATTCTTCTGAGGTTTCCTCATCATAAGCATCTTCCCGAGCTTCATATTCCTCATCTAGCTCATCCATCATTGTGCCTATTTTCTTTTTATCCTTAATCATGGCCCAGGTCATAATTAAACTAGTGGCAATAATTACAAATAGTAAGATGCCAGATTCAAAGGTCGCTACTTCTGCTTCTTTTGGTATAGCATAGAATAATAATACAGTAATAAGACCCCTAGGCGCTATAAAAAGTTGTGGAAGAATGTCCTTCCCAAAAAAAGTGCGAAGTAATACAAAACGTATGGCGTATATGGATGCTATAATCAATAAACTTACCAATGCAACACTAAAGCTAAAAAGGGATGTTATAGCTATGGTGATTCCAAAAATGACAAAGAAAAAAGTGCGGACCACAAAAGCAGTTTCCAAGGTGATTATATGTAGCTCATGATAAATTTGGTTTATTTTATCATGCTCTAAAAAAACTTTCATTTTGCCAGGAAAGAACAACTTTACATTAGCAATCACCAAACCAAAAATAAGAATAATAATGAGAGATGATAAGTGCATTTTCTTTCCAATGGCATAAAGCAATAACAATACGGCAATCAATAAAAATTGTTTTGCCTGACTTTTTATTTTTTGAAACACTAGAATAATAGCATAACTAGCAATTAATGCAATAACAATAGTGAGTACTGTGCTGCCAGCAAAACCTACAACGCCAGAACCTTCTGTAGGTTCTAATCTAGAAGTTAAAAAATAGAACATCATAATGCCCAAAATGTCAGAAAACGTACTTTCATATATATGAAACTCCTTTTTTGAATCTTTTAGGCCAGAAACACTTGGAATAATTATGGCACTAGATAGTATAGATAAAGGTGTTGCATACAACCAAGCCGATTGCATAGACATATTTGGGATAAATTGATGTAAAATAAGGGCAGCTACCCATGCCGATGCCACCAACCCTATCAATGCAATGGCCATAGATTTTAGAATGGGAACCAACTTTTCTCGTTTAAGTTCTAATTCCAATGCGGCTTCCAAAACAATCATTATTAACCCAACAATTCCTAAAACCTCCAAAGCACCGTCCAAATCTGGCATGGTTGGCACAAAATATTTAAGAACATATTGTAGTATTACACCCAAAACTATGAGCATAAGTACTGAGGGAATGTTCGTTTTCTTGGAAATTCCATTGAACCAAAAAGAAAGGACAATAATAACTGAGGCAGCAATTATAACATTATATGATGATAGGATTTCCATACTTAGGTTATTTAGAACTCCAAAATACAATTAAATCCCCATATCTTAAATGGTAGAATCCTTTGTTGTCAAAAAAAATAAAAGTTGTATCTTTGCACCACTGAAAGGATATAATAGTATTCATGAGGGGACATTTTGTCCCCTCTTTTATTAGTAAAACTTTAGTTTTAGAAATATTTTCAATAAATTGAAGGTCATGTTAAAAGACAAAGTAACGGAACTGTTAAACACAGCTTTGGCAGAAAATGAATCAATTTTTTTAATTGATTTTTCCATGTCTTTGGATAATAAAATAAAGGTGATTTTGGATGGAGATAATGGGGTGTCCTTACAGGATTGTATGAATGTTAGTAGGGCCATTGAACATAATTTGGACAGGGAAGAGGAAGATTTTTCTTTGGAAGTAGCATCAGCTGGTGCAACATCGCCCATCATATTGCCAAGACAGTACAAAAAGAATATTGGTAGAAAATTAGAGATAAAATTAAACGGTAAGAGTTTGGAAGGAAATTTAACCGGAGCAAACGAAGATACCATTACATTGGAGTGGAAATCTAGGGAGCCAAAGCCAGTAGGCAAAGGAAAAATAACAGTTCAGAAAAAACAAGAAATTGCCATTTCTGATATTGAAGAAGCAAAAGTTGTATTAAAATTTTAATTGTAGGTCAAAAATGGAAAATATTGCATTGATCGAGTCTTTCTCCGAGTTTAAGGACGATAAGTTCATAGATAGGGTAACGCTAATGGCGATTTTGGAAGATGTTTTTAGAAATGCGCTAAAAAAGAAATTTGGTTCTGATGATAACTTTGATATCATTATTAACCCAGATAAAGGGGATTTGGAAATATGGAGAAACAGAATTGTTGTAGAAGATGACGAGGTAGAAGATCCTAATGAAGAAATATCACTTACGGAAGCTCGTAAAATTGAGCCAGATTTTGAAGTTGGTGAAGATGTTTCAGAAGAAGTAAAATTAATTGATTTAGGAAGAAGGGCCATTTTGGCATTGCGTCAAAATCTTATTTCTAAAATTCATGAGCATGATAATACAACCATCTACAAGCAATTTAAGGACTTGGAAGGTGAGATTTATACGGCTGAAGTTCATCATATTAGACATAAAGCAATTATTTTATTGGATGATGAAGGAAATGAGATCATCTTGCCAAAGGATAAACAAATCCCAGCGGATTTTTTTAGAAAAGGGGATAACGTTCGTGGTATTATAGAGAGTGTGGAATTAAAGGGGAACAAACCTTCAATAATTATGTCCAGAACCTCTCCATTGTTCTTGGAGCAATTGTTCTTCCAAGAAATTCCAGAAGTTTTCGATGGATTGATTTCTATTAAAAAAGCAGTACGTATCCCTGGAGAGAAGGCAAAGGTTGCTGTTGATTCTTATGATGACAGAATTGACCCTGTAGGAGCCTGTGTGGGTATGAAAGGTTCTAGGATTCATGGTATTGTTAGGGAATTAGGGAATGAAAATATTGATGTTATTAACTGGACCAATAACCCACAATTATTGGTTACAAGAGCATTGAGCCCAGCAAGAGTTTCATCAGTGAAATTGAATGATGAAAAAATGACTGCCCAAGTTTATTTAAAGCCAGAAGAGGTTTCCAAAGCTATTGGTAGAGGGGGTCATAACATTAGATTGGCGGGTCAATTAACTGGTTATGAGATTGATGTATTTAGAGAAGGAGTTGAGGAAGATGTGGAATTAACAGAATTCTCTGATGAAATAGAAGCTTGGATCATAGAAGAATTCAAGAAAATAGGAATGGATACTGCTCGTAGCGTTTTGGAGCAAGATGTGGATGATTTAGTAAAAAGAACTGATTTAGAAGAGGAAACAATTGTTGAAGTTGTTAGAATCCTAAAAGAAGAATTAGAAGATTAAGCTATATATTAGCAACAAATTATTGGAATAGGAATAAATATTTATGGCAGAAAACGCAACGGTAAGGCTTAATAAGGTCCTTAGGGAACTAAATATTTCATTGGACAGGGCAGTGGATTTCCTCTCATCTAAAGGGCATGATGTTGAGGCTAGACCTACTACCAAAATTTCTAATGAAGTATACCAAGTGTTGTTGGATGAATTCCAAACAGACATGAGCAAGAAGGTTGCGTCCAAAGAAGTTGGGGAGGAAAAAAGGAAAGAAAAGGAAGCCATAAGGATTAAGCTAGAAGAGGAGCAAGAGGAAAGAAGACTTGCGCGTGAAAGAAGAGCTGCTGCCGAAGAAGTGGTAAAAGCAAAAGCAGAACTTTCTGGACCTAAAACTGTTGGTAAAATAGACTTAGAGCCGAAAAAAACAGTACCATCTGTTAAGAAAGTAAAAGAAGAAGAAAAAGTAGAAGAGAAAGCTGTTGAAAAAGAGATTGCTCCTGCTGAAATGAAGGTGGAGGTTGAAGAGCTGAAGGTTGAGCTCAAAAAAGAAGTAGCTGCAGAACCAGATTCTGAGGAACCAAAGGCAGAAACACTTACAACTCAATATAAGAAGCTTTCTGGCCCAAAAATAATGGGTGATAAGATTGACCTTGCCAAATTTGAGAAGCCCAAGAAAAAAGCGGAGACACCTAAGGATAAACCAAAATCTGCAGATGCGAATAACGATCGCAAAAAAAGAAGAAGAAGAATTGTCAGTAATACAGGACCACAAACAGGTGGCACCGGAGCTGGAGCAAGAGGCAAAGGACCAGGAGCTAGAAAAGGCAACAATCCAAGATTTGGATCGGCACCAAAAGTGGAGCCTTCAGAGGAAGATGTGCAAAAGCAAGTACGTGAAACCTTGGAAAAACTTCAAGGAAAGTCCAAAAAAGGAAAAGGAGCCAAATATAGAAGAGATAAGAGAGATCAGCATAGGCAACAAACAGAGAAGGATTTAGAACAACAAGAATTAGAAAGTAAAATTCTTAAGGTAACGGAGTTTGTTACTGTAAATGAAGTAGCAACAATGATGGAAGTTTCTTCCACTCAGATTATTTCTGCATGTATGTCTTTGGGAATCATGGTAACCATGAACCAGCGTCTTGATGCTGAAACATTATCTATCGTTGCTGAAGAATTTGGATATGAAGTAGAGTTTGTGACTGCCGATATTGAGGAGTCAATTGTTGAAGAGGAAGATGCTCCAGAAGATTTAAAACCAAGAGCTCCAATTGTTACTGTAATGGGGCATGTGGATCATGGTAAAACATCTTTACTGGATTATGTTAGAGAGGAAAACGTGATTGCGGGTGAAAGTGGAGGCATTACTCAGCACATAGGTGCTTATGGGGTTACGTTGCAAGACGGACAAAAAATAACATTTTTGGATACTCCAGGTCACGAAGCCTTTACGGCAATGCGTGCAAGAGGTGCCCAAGTAACAGATATAGCAATTATTGTAATTGCTGCAGATGATGACATAATGCCTCAAACAAAAGAGGCAATTAGTCATGCGCAAGCTGCAGGTGTTCCTATAGTATTTGCAATTAATAAGATTGATAGGCCAACAGCCAATCCTGATAAAATTAAGGAAGGTCTTGCTCAAATGAATTTGTTGGTAGAAGATTGGGGAGGTAAAATACAATCTCATGATATTTCTGCAAAAACTGGGGAAGGCGTAAAAGAATTGTTAGAGAAAGTATTGTTAGAAGCAGAACTTCTTGAATTAAAAGCTAATCCGGACCGATTGGCAACAGGTACTGTTGTTGAAGCATTTTTAGATAAAGGTAGAGGATATGTGTCCACTATATTGGTCCAGGCCGGAACATTGGAAATAGGTGATTATGTATTGGCCGGTACCACAAGTGGTAAAGTAAAAGCCATGCACGATGAACGTGGAAAAATTGTTAAGAAGGCTGGCCCAGCAACGCCAATTTCAATCTTAGGATTAGATGGTGCGCCACAAGCTGGTGACAGGTTCAATGTATTGGAAGATGAAAGGGAAGCCAAGCAAATAGCAGCTAAAAGAGGTCAATTACAACGTGAGCAATCTGTACGTACACAACGCCATATTACTTTGGATGAGATTGGTCGTCGTATCGCATTGGGAGATTTCAAAGAATTAAATGTTATTCTAAAAGGTGATGTGGACGGTTCCGTTGAGGCATTGACAGACTCGTTCCAGAAATTATCAACTGAAGAAATTCAGGTAAACATTATTCATAAAGGTGTTGGAGCGATTACTGAGTCTGATGTGTTATTGGCATCAGCTTCCGATGCAATTATCATTGGGTTTAATGTAAGACCAATGGGCAATGCAAGAGATATTGCAGATAAGGAAGAAATTGACATCAGAATGTATTCTATTATTTATGATGCTATCAATGAGCTGAAGGATGCTATGGAAGGAATGCTTTCTCCAGAAATGAAGGAAGAAATTACAGGTAATGCAGAAATAAGAGAAACCTTTAAGATTTCTAAAGTGGGAACCATCGCAGGTTGTATGGTGACCAGTGGTAAAATATATAGGAATACAAGTATTCGTCTTATTCGTGACGGAGTGGTAATATATACAGGAGAGCTGGCTTCTTTAAAACGATTTAAGGATGATGTTAAAGATGTTGCAAAAGGGTATGATTGTGGATTGCAAATTAAGAACTATAATGATATAAAAGAAGGAGATATTGTTGAGTCCTTCCAAGAGGTAGCTGTAAAGAAAAAGCTATAAACCTCAAATAAAAATCATACAGATATAAAAGAAAAAAACGACCTACATGGCCGTTTTTTCTGGTTTTAACAACATGGCGCTGGGATACTTTTTCCTCACCTCAATAAGTCTGCGTTCTGCTTCTAATTTAGTAGAAAAACGCCCTACTCGTACTCTATAACTAGGGGATTCAAAATCTATTTTAGAATACCATCCAGGAAAGTCTATTTCAACATCAGATTTTATTTCTTGAGCTCTGTTATATGAGCCAAAAAACACTTGTATTCTATATAGTTCCGAGCTTTCATTCACAGATTTATAGATGTCCAGTAATTTGTCTATTTTTTCATCTTGCTCAATGGTGACAACACCTTCTTGTGCAATGCCAAAGGATGCAAAGCAGATAATAGTGAGCAAATTAATATGTATTTTCATTGTACTTGTTTATGTTTAAAAATATGGGTGCTACAAATGTAATTTTTTAATTTTCAACCCAAAGAATTCAATTCTATTTAGAATTATTATAAATTATAAATTATCAATCCCTTAACATTTCCCAAATAAAGTCTATGTCGTATTTTTGTCGTCAATTTTAACGACGATAAATGTGCTTGTATCTGTATAACACAAAATATCGTGCCAAGATTTCGATAGAAATATTTTTAATATGAAAAAGGTTCCGTACCGCAATCAAATTTCTAAAAATTTAGGTATCAACATAGTAGCATTTCTACTACTCTTTTCAGCCTCTCTTTTTGCGCAAGATGCTCCTTCTGATGGAGACCCGGCCAAAGGAAAACAATTATTCAATCAAAACTGTGCTGCTTGTCACTCTTTAGATCGTAAGATGACTGGGCCAGCTTTGAGAAATGTGGAAACTCGTTTGTCTGATGATGAAGGATTGGACCGTGAATGGTTATATGCATGGGTTAAAAACAGTCCCAGTTTAATAAAATCGGGAGATGCTTACGCAAATAAAATATACGATGAGTATAGTCAGGCGGCTATGACGCCTTTTCCTACGCTTTCTAATACGGATATTGATGATATTTTAGCTTACACTGCTGCTGAACCAGCTACACCAGTAGCTGCAGCTTCAGGAGTTGCTGGGGAATCAACCGATGCTAAATCTTCTGGAATATCAAATGAATTGATTTTAGGAGCTTTGGCTCTTATTTTTGGACTTTTGGTATTGATGCTCTTTTTGGTAAACAAAACCTTAAAAAGGATTGCTTCTGCCAATGGTGTTGATTTAGAAAAGGAAAAAGGAAAAAGTTTACCTATTTGGAAAGCTTTTGCAAAAAATCAATTTTTAGTTCTTGTTACTTCAATACTTCTTTTATTGGGAAGTGCATATTTTGCTTATGGATGGATGATGCAAGTAGGAGTGGATCAAGGATATGCTCCTGTGCAGCCTATTCATTTTTCACATAAAGTACATGCTGGGGATAATAAGATTGAATGTAAATATTGTCACTCTTCAGCTAGAGTTTCCAAAACTTCTGGTATACCAGCCTTGAATGTATGTATGAATTGTCATAAATCTATCTACCAATATCAAGGTAATCCTGAGGGACCTACTAAAGATGATTTGGCAAATGGGTATACCAATGACTTTTATACAGGTGAAATCAAAAAGTTATACGCAGCTGTTGGCTGGGATGAGGAAAATCAAAAATATTCTGGTGAAACAAAAGCCGTGGAATGGGTAAGGGTTCATAATTTGCCAGATTTTGCTTATTTCAACCACTCTCAGCACGTTTCTGTTGCGGGGATAGAATGTCAAACATGTCATGGTCCAGTGGAAGAAATGGATGTTGTTGAGCAATATTCGCCATTAACAATGGGTTGGTGTGTTAATTGTCATAGAGAAACCAACGTGAAAGTGGAGGGGAATGAGTATTATGAGAAAATACATGCTGAACTTTCTAAGAAATATGGCGTGGAGCAATTGACAGCGGCACAAATGGGTGGCTTGGAATGTGGAAAGTGTCACTATTAATATAAACTAAAAGGAGCTAATTTCAGATATATCGTATGGCATCAAACAAAAAATATTGGAAAAGCGAAGCGGAGTTAAATCCCAACGATTCCATTGTTGAGACGCTAAGACAGAATGAATTTGTGCAGGAGATTCCTGTTGATGAATTTTTGGGTGATAAAGAGACACTTGCATCAACAACTACAAATAGAAGAGATTTCTTAAAGTATGTAGGGTTTAGTACTGCGGCAGCTACTATGGCTGCTTGTGAGGGGCCAGTGGTTAAAGCCATTCCTTATGTAGTGCAACCAGAGAGTATAATTCCTGGTGTTGCTAATTATTATGCAACGACAATTGCCAATGGTTTTGATTTTGCCAGTATTTTGGTAAAGACAAGAGAGGGGAGACCAATAAAAATTGAAAATAATACGGATGCTAAAGTTATGGGTAGTGCTAATGCACGTGTTCAGGCATCAGTTTTATCTTTATATGATAGTACGCGTTTACAAGGACCTACTGCTAATGGTGAATCTATTGAGTGGAAAGTTTTAGATGCTACTGTTAAAGCAAAGTTGGCAGGGCTGAAAGACTCTGGAAAGCAAGTTGCTTTGTTAACACAAACATATGCTAGTCCATCTACAGCCAAATTGATTTCGGAATTTTCTGAGACTAATGGGAGTGTAAATCATGTTACTTATGATGCAATTTCTGAGGATGCGGCTTTAAATACTTTTGAAGCTAAATATGGAGAAAGAGCTTTGGCCGATTATGATTTTGAGAAGGCTGACTTAATAGTTTCTTTTGCTGCAGATTTCTTGGGAGATTGGCAAGGTGGAGGTTATGACAGTGGCTATGCAAAAGGACGTGTTCCACATCATGGAAAAATGTCTAGGCATATTCAAATAGAAGCTAATATGTCTCTTACAGGAGCCAATGCGGATAAAAGAATTCCACTAACTCCATCTCAACAAAAAGTGGCTTTAGCCAAATTGTATGGAAAGTTAAACGGAAGCAATGTTGCTGGAGATATTTCAGAGAGTCTAGATAAAGCTCTTGATGGTATTGCGAAGGAAATAGGAAAAGCTGGACCTGGAGCTGTTGTTGTTACTGGATTGGATGACGAAAATGCTCAAGCTGTTGTTTTAGCAATTAACGAAATGTTAGGCAGTAAAGCATTTGATGCTGGTTCACCAAAATATGTAAGACAAGGAAATATTAAAGCTGTCAATGCGCTTATTGCAGATATGAAAGCAGGTAAGGTTGGTGCTTTAATTATGGATGGCGTAAACCCAATGTATTCATTGCCAAATGCCGCCGATTTTGCGGAAGCAATCAAAAAAGTTGATTTGTCTGTTACTTTTTCATCAAATAAGAATGAAACAACAGAAGTTTCCCAGTATGTAGCTGCTGCATCGCACTATTTAGAATCATGGGGAGATGCTCAAGTTAAAAAAGGACATTATAGTTTAGCGCAACCTGCTATTAAGGAGTTATTTGATACAAAACAGTTCCAAACTGCACTATTGCAGTGGATGGGTAGTGATAGAAGCTATTACGATTATATAAAAGAAAATTGGAATACTTCTATTTTAAATGGAGGTGAGTGGAACAAGGCATTGCAAGATGGTGCTTTTGTTGCTCCAATGGCTCCGGTAGAAGAAGTTGCAGAAACAGTAGTGGTTGAAGAAGAAGTAACTGCTGTAATTGCCCCAATAGCATCTGCGGTTCGTAGCTTGGCTGGAGCAAAGGGCTCTGGAATGGAACTTGCCTTGTATTCTAAAGTGGGCATGGGAGATGGTCTGCAAGCTAGCAATCCATGGTTGCAGGAGTTTCCTGATCCAATCACACGAGTTTCTTGGGATAACTATGTGACTGTTTCTAAAGCTGATGCTGAAGAACTAGGTTTGGTAAATGAGAATGTTGCCAATGGTGGTTTGGATGGTAGTTATGCTAAATTAACTGTGAATGGAGTTGCTCTAGATAATGTTCCGGTAATTATTCAGCCTGGTCAGGCAAAAGGTTCTTTAGGGCTTTCTTTCGGTTATGGAAAGAAAGTGGGGATGAAAGAAGAAATGCAGACAGGTGTAAATGCTTTTGTTTTATACCAAGGATGCTCAAATATACAATCTGTTACAATTGAAAAGTCTGCTGGAATGCATGAGTTTGCATGTGTTCAATTGCATAAGACATTAATGGGTAGAGGGGATATCATTAAGGAAACATCCTTAGAGATATTCAATACTAAAAACCATGCTGAGTGGAATCCTGTTCCACAAGTTTCATTAAATCATAATGAGGTACCTGCAACGGAAGTTGATCTTTGGGATAGTTTTGATCGTTCTGTAGGACATCATTTTAATTTATCTATTGATTTAAATGCTTGTACTGGTTGTGGTGCTTGTGTTATTGCATGTCATGCAGAGAACAATGTTCCTGTAGTTGGTAAGGAAGAAGTTCGTAAATCTAGAGATATGCACTGGTTGCGTATTGATAGATATTATTCTTCTGAAGAAACTTTTGAAGAGGATGATACTAAAAAAGAAGGCTTAGATGGTCTTTGGGGTGATAATGGAAGTTTAGATGGCTTTGGTCAATTGGAAAACCCATCTGAAAATCCACAAGTAGCTTTTCAGCCTGTAATGTGTCAGCATTGTAACCATGCTCCTTGTGAGACTGTTTGTCCTGTTGCTGCAACATCACATAGCCGACAAGGGCAGAACCATATGGCATATAATAGATGTGTGGGAACAAGATATTGTGCTAATAACTGTCCTTATAAAGTAAGACGCTTCAACTGGTTCTTATATAATAACAATGATGAGTTTGATTATAACATGAACAACGATTTGGGTAAAATGGTTATCAACCCAGATGTGAATGTTAGGTCTCGTGGTGTTATGGAAAAATGTTCTATGTGTATACAAATGACACAGAAAACAATTTTGGATGCCAAGAGAGATGGTAGAGAGATTAAGGATGGTGAATTCCATACTGCATGTTCTGCTGCTTGTAGCTCTGGAGCTATGGCATTTGGAGATGTAAATGACAAAGAAAGTAAAATTGCAGAGTTAAAGGAAAGTGACCGCATGTACCATTTATTGGAGCATGTAGGCACTAAACCTAATGTATTCTATCATGTAAAAGTGAGAAATACAAACGAAGCATAACAAAAAAATAAAGCAAGTAACTTTAATATAAATTATGGCGTCGCATTACGAAGCACCTATACGAAAACCCTTAGTACTTGGAGATAAAGGCTACCATGATGTAAGCGTTGATATTGCAGCTCCGGTAGAGGGAAGAGCCAATAAGCATTGGTGGATTGTATTCTCTATTGCTATGCTGGCATTCCTTTGGGGTGTTGGTTGTATCTTATATACTATTTCTACAGGTATTGGTACTTGGGGATTGAACAAAACTGTTGGCTGGGCCTGGGATATTACCAACTTTGTATGGTGGGTAGGTATTGGTCATGCTGGTACATTGATTTCTGCCGTATTGTTATTGTTTAGACAAAAATGGAGAATGGCAATTAACCGTTCTGCAGAAGCAATGAC
>NZ_JBWFBN010000015.1:0-82955 GCF_056326165.1 Saonia sp. | reverse complement strand
TTGCCAGGCGGTTACGAAGTATTGATTGTTGATGACGGATCTCCTGATGGAACGGCAGACGTTGTACGCAAATTAATGGATGTACATGGCGGACGTATTCACCTTGAGGAACGTACGGGCAAACTGGGTTTAGGAACGGCGTATATCCATGGTTTTAAATGGGCTTTGGCACGTGAATATGCTCATGTTTTTGAGATGGATTGTGATTTTTCTCATAACCCAGAGGATTTACCCAGGTTGTTGGAGGCGTGCGAGAATGGCGCTGATGTGAGCATAGGTTCGCGTTACGTGCAAGGCGTAAATGTGGTGAATTGGCCCATGAGTAGAGTATTATTGAGCTACTTCGCCTCCGTTTATGTTCGTTTCATCACTGGGATGCCGATCCAAGACGCGACGGCTGGTTTTAAATGCTATACGCGTGAAACGTTAGCGGCCATTGATTTTTCAAAAATCCATTTTGTCGGTTACGCTTTCCAGATTGAAATGAAATTTACAGCGTGGCGCAAAGGACTCGTTGTTAAAGAAGTCCCAGTCATTTTTACGGACCGTACAGAAGGCACAAGTAAAATGTCCAGTGGCATCATCAAAGAGGCCATCTTTGGTGTTATGAAATTGAAAATTTGGAGTTGGTTCACCAAACCCTAAATAACCCCTACCTAATAAATGTTGAAATCGTATCTCATTAAAAATGCCCGCATGGTCAATGAGGGTGAAGTCTTTGAAGGTGATTTACTCGTTGAAAACGGCAGAATTGCAAAAATTGACGATTCTATCGGCCCGAAAAATGGAAACGTAACCATAATCGATGCGAATGGTAAATTCCTTTTGCCAGGAATTATTGATGACCAGGTGCATTTTAGAGAGCCTGGACTTACCCATAAAGGTGATATTCATTCAGAATCGCGTGCTGCGGTGGCTGGGGGAATAACCTCCTACATGGAGCAACCCAATACTAAGCCGGCTGCCCTCACTATTGAAGAGCTGGAGAAGAAGTACGCGCGTGCCGCTCAGGTTTCGTTGGCCAACTATAGTTTTAATATGGGCGCTTCAAACGACAACTTAGAAGAGTTGAAGAAGGTGAGTAAGCGCGACGTGGCCGGCATAAAAATCTTCATGGGTTCTTCTACGGGCAACATGTTGGTCGACGAGCAGAAAACCTTAGAGGGCATCTTCCAATTGGACCATCAACTCATTACGCATTGTGAGGACGAAGCCACCATAAAAGCAAACTTAGAGCGCGCAAAAGCCGAGTTTGGAGAGCATATTCCTATGGCACAGCACCCTGTGATTCGTAGCGAAGAGGCGTGTTATTTGAGTTCCTCTACGGCGGTGGATTTGGCGAAGAAATACAACAGCCGCCTGCACGTTTTTCACATCAGCACCGGAAAAGAAACAAAGTTGTTTTCGAACCGAAAGCCGTTAGCTGAGAAGCGAATCACTGCTGAAGTTTGTGTGCATCATTTGTGGTTTGACGATAGTCAATACGCAAAAAAAGGCAGCCACATCAAATGGAATCCAGCAGTCAAGACGGCGGCGGATAGAGATGCGCTTTGGAAAGCACTGCTGGACGATCGCTTAGATGTGATTGCTACAGATCATGCGCCACATACCCTTGAAGAGAAGGCAAACACCTATTTAAACGCACCTTCTGGCGGTCCTTTAGTTCAGCATGCACTGCCGGCAATGATGGAGCGCGTACACGATGGAACGTTTACCATCGAAAAAATGGTGGAAAAGATGTGTCACAACCCTGCGATTTTGTTCCGAATGGAGGAGCGGGGCTTTTTGCGCGAAGGATACTATGCAGATTTAGTTCTGGTTGAACCCAACCAACCCTGGAACGTGAACAAGCAAAACATATTGTACAAATGCGGTTGGTCCCCGTTTGAAGGGACCCTGTTTAAATCCAAAGTGACGCACACTTTTGTAGGCGGTCACCTTGCCTTCAAAGAAGGTAAAATAGACGATAGTGTTTTGGGCGCACGTTTAGTATTTGATAGAGACTAGAAGATGATGCGACTCGGGAACTATACAGTAAGCGTACTATTCATCCTTTTCATAGGATGCGCTTCTCCCGAGGTGAAGATTCCTCAAAACGTGTTGACACCTGAGCAAATGATGCCGATCATGGTAGACATTCATGTTATAGAAGGTGCGCGCAACGGTGCGATCATGCTTGGCGATACGAACGGTATTGAAGATTACTATGCGAAGGTCTACGAAAAGCATGGAATCACTGAAGACCAATTCAAATCCAGCTTTGCCTTTTACAGCGACAACCCAACGGTCTTCATACCTATTTATGAAGAAGTCTTGGATTCGCTAAAAGCAAACGGTGCGTTATTGTCTAAAAAAGGGGTAGAGATCGACTATGAAGATTAAAATACTCCTTCTGTTTTGGGCCTGCGCCGCGAGCACATTGGTTGCGCAAGAACAAGCGGGTTTATACTTCACCTGTGCGTCCGCTGCGCAGTACCCGACCCGTATTGCGTATGAAGTATTAGATCCCAATGAAGAACGACTTGCGGTGGGCTTTGAAGATATTAGGTCTTCCAGAGACACCGTGTATGTTTCGCTACAACTGCCCGAACGCTTCATGGTACAGGTGTATGAAGATGCCAATCGCAATGATAAATTGGACCGTGGACTATTTACGCAACCGCTCGAGCGCTACGACTTCAGTAATAAAGCGTGGGTGTTCTTAGGCAAGCCCGATGCAGCCGATGCGCTCGTAAAACGTCAGGGACCGGTACATTATATGCATTTTGAACTTAAAGACGTTCTAGACTAAATCTTTCAGGAAGTCCACTACCAATTCTGAAAACGGTTCTCGTGCTTCTGCATGTACCCAGTGCCCCGCATGAGCAATGGTCTCGATATGCGCTGCAGGGAAATGGTCTAAAATAGCATCTTCGTCCTCCGCGGTAATGTAGCCGCTTGCACCGCCTGCGATGAATAAAGTGGGACGATCAAAGTAGCCAAATTCCAAAGGTGTGCCTACTTCTTGTAGCTGATCTTCGAGGGCATCGAGATTGAAGCGGAATGCCAATTTCTCTTTGGTCTGCCAATATAAACTCTTCATAAAGAATTGGCGAATGCCCGCATTATCAACACTTTCCGAAAGAATCTTCTCTACTGCACCGCGTGAGCGAACGGCATCAAAATCAACAGACTTCATTGCATTAATGTAGCCCTGATGGTGAATGGGGTATGCCTTTGGCGCAATGTCTACAACGATTAAGGCCCGAACACGTTCCGGACGACTTACGGCAAAATGCATGGCTGTTTTTCCTCCCATGCTGTGCCCTAAGATAACGGCCGTTTGTAATCCTTTTGCATCCATGTATGCTTCCAGATCGGCAGCCATTGCATCATAATTATGGATGCTGTGATGCGGTGATTTTCCGTGGTTGCGCTGGTCGACGGCATGTATTTGCCAGCCTAATTCCGCCCAATGTTTTGCATGTGTTGCCCAATTGTCCCCCATTCCAAACAATCCGTGAAGGATAATCAGTGGTGCGCCGTCTCCGTAGACTTTCGAGAATAACGGTACTACTTCCATGCGGACGGGTTCAAACAGTTTCGGTATTGTTGGATGGTGTTATGGAGTCCCAAATAAAGTGCATCTGCAATCAATGCGTGACCGATGCTTACTTCGTCTAAACTTCCGTGAAGCTTTTGCGCAAAGAAGCTGAGATTTTCTAAGCTGAGGTCGTGGCCGGCATTGACACCGAGGCCAATGCTTTTCGCAAAGGCAGCGCTACTTACAAAAGGAGCAACTGCGGCGGCCCTATCTTTTGCATATCCGACCGCATACGATTCCGTATACAATTCGATGCGATCCGCTCCCGTTGCTTTTGCTGCTGCAATCTGCTGGTGATCCGTTTCAATAAATATGGATGTACGAATACCGGCATCTTTAAAAGTGGTGATGACCTCGGTCAGGAAGTCTTTGTGCCCAATAGCGTCCCAACCTGCATTTGAAGTCAAAACCCCTGGAGGGTCGGGAACAAGCGTGACTTGTGCGGGCCGATTCGCAAGCACAAGTGCAATGAATTCTTCGTTTGGATACCCTTCTATATTGAACTCTGTGGTCACCGCAGGGGCTAAATCTGCCACATCGCTGTAGCGAATGTGACGTTGATCGGGTCTCGGGTGCACGGTAATACCTTCGGCACCAAACCGCTCACAATCCAGTGCAATTTTCAAGACATTCGGGACATCGCCGCCTCTTGCATTTCGAAGGGTAGCAATTTTATTAATATTAACGCTGAGTTTTGTGTGATCGTTCATGGGGGCAAAGCTAAAGAAAAGGGCTATGTTTGTTATGAAATGTTGCAAGAAACACTACATACAGAACCCATTAAGGGGATTCTTCCGCAGACAACAATAGCGGAGGCTTTGGAGTTCATGGAGGATCTAAAAATTAGCCATCTTCCCGTGGTTACGGATGAAGGCGTTTATATGGGCCTTTTAAGTGAAGACGCGCTCTATGAAGCCGAAGACGATACGCTGTCCGTGCAAAATGCTTTGCGTGCGGCCTTCGTTCCCCACGTACTAGCCGGTGCTCATTTTTTCGAGGTCATGGAAGTGTGTACCCAGCACCGCATCACTTTAGTTCCCGTGGTGACTAAGGAGGGGCGCTATGTGAATTCCTACCTATTGTCGGATATTTTAGAGTTCTTTAGAGCGACACCAACATTGCTTCAAACGGGAGCCATCTTAGTAGTAAGTATTGCAGCCGACCAGTACAGTTTAATAGAGATTGCGCACGCCGTAGAACATAATGATGCCAAGCTTTTAGGGCTGTGGATGACCCACAAGGCAGTTGAAACTTCTTTGCAGTTGACGTTGAAAGTCAATTTAGAGCATACAGCACCTATTATCAAGAGTTTACAACGCTACGGCTACGAAATAGAAGGTATCTTTGGCGATGATTCGTACGAAGCCGACTACCGCGAACGGTACGACCATTTAATGAACTATTTGAAGTACTCATGAGAATTGCACTATTTGGACGCACGCCTAAACCTGCGAACCTGCCTTACTTAGAGGTGGTGTTGGAAAAATTGGTCGAGGAAGGCGTTGATTTTGCAGTATATCATACCATGGTCGGTGCTTGCGATGAGATCAAGACGGAAGAGTTCCCGGAAATGCACTTCTCGACGTTTGCAGACGAGGAAGAATTAGAGAACTTTGACCCGCACTTCCTCATTTCATTGGGCGGAGATGGAACCATTCTCGATGCAACGGTACTCATACAGAATAAAGACATTCCTATTTTAGGGATCAATATGGGCCGATTAGGCTTTCTTGCAAACGTTGCGAAAAGCAACATCGAGACCTCCTTAGATGCTCTTTTTAGCGGGCGGTTTCAGTTGGATTTCCGATCGCTTTTGCAGCTGCGCACTTCCTGCAACCGGGTGGTTAAACCGAATTTCGCTCTCAATGAAATTACCATTGCACGGAAAGAAACAACGAGCATGATCACGGTACACACCTACCTGAACGGCGCCTATCTCAACAGTTACTGGGCGGACGGCTTAATCGTGAGCACGCCGACTGGTTCGACAGGTTATAGTTTAAGTTGTGGCGGCCCCATAATTATGCCGAATAGCGAAAATTTTGTCCTTACCCCGATCGCTCCGCACAATTTGACCATGCGTCCCTTCGTTATCTCTGACAATAACACCCTCCGCCTTCGCATAGAAAGTCGAGAAAACGAATTTTTAACCTCATTAGACAGTCGAATACACAGTTTTGATACCACTACGGAACTCTTCATTCAAAAAGCCGATTTCCGTATCGCTTTAGTCCAAACTGAACTTCAAGATTTCCCATCTACGCTCCGGAATAAATTAAGCTGGGGGTTAGATTACAGGAACTAATTCATGAAAAAAGTACTCCTTTATTTCCTGCTTTTTAGCAGTTCTTTCCTCCATGCTCAATTTTATGAGTTAGGCTTAGGCGGCTCTGGAACATTGTTTCACGGAGATGTTGGTGCAGTAGGTACCAATGCACAAGGGGTCTATGGATTCTTACCCAACCAACCGGTGGGTCAAATCACTTTACGCCGTCAATACAACTGGCATTGGAGCACACGAATGAATTATTACCGCGGCTATGTCGGCGCATCCGACGCTTGGGCGAGGGATGATTTCAAATTAAATAGAGGCATCGCCTTTCGCACAGAAATTTCCGAATTCAGCTACATGACGGAGTTCAATTTCTGGCCGTACGGCACAGGAACGAAATTCAAGCGCTCCTTTTATATTTTCGGAGGACTGGGCTTAACTTTTTATAATCCGCAGGGCTTTTACCAAGACGAATGGCACAACCTGCGCGAGTTAGGTACGGAAGGCCAGCAAACGGAACTTAGTGATCAATTATTTTACGGCAATACCACCCTTACCGTACCCTTTGGGATGGGCTACCGCCAGAGTTTAGGACGTGATTTTAGTTTGTCTGCAGAAATTGGCTGGCGCCGTTACGGGACGGATTATATGGACGATACTGGCGGAGATTACGTGGATGCAGTTGCGCTGGAAGAGGAGCGAAATGCAGTTGCCGCCTATTTTTCAAACCCTGGAAACGTCTCTTATTCAAATGGATTGGCTCGAGGCACTGCTGAACAGCGAGATTGGACTATTTTTGCCGGACTGACCATTTTTTATAACCTAAGTCCCAGAGATGAACGCTGCAGTGGATTCTAAAGTTTTTAAGGCTAATCGGCTTAAAGCCGGATTAGACCCTAAGCATATGCCCGAGCATATTGCGGTCATTATGGACGGCAACGGTCGCTGGGCAAAACAGCAGGGTTTCATGTCGCGGGTACGCGGGCATGAAGTGGGGGTAGAGGCATTGAGAAGAATCACGACGGCGTCCGCAGAATTGGGCCTCAACTACCTTACGGTTTATGCCTTCTCTACTGAAAATTGGAACCGCCCGAAGTCGGAGGTAGACGCGCTCATGAATATCTTGATGACTGCATTGGAGAAGGAATTGCCCACATTAATGGACAATAACGTTCGTCTGCGTTCCATCGGTAATTTAGATACCCTCCCGTCAAAAGCAAATAAAAAGTTAATGTCTGTAATTCAGGCTACAGCAAAGAATGATGGGTTAACTTTGACGCTTGCGTTGAGTTACGGCTCACAGGATGAAATGGTACAAGCCATTCGCAAGATTGCTCAAAAAGTAGCTGAAGGAACCATGGATGCTGCAGATATTAACGAGGCAGCAGTAGAACAACATTTGTTCACTGCTGGAATGCCGCATCCAGATCTTATGATTAGAACCAGCGGCGAGCAGCGAATAAGCAACTATTTGTTATGGCAATTGGCCTATGCAGAATTGTATTTCACACCTGTTCTATGGCCAGATTTCGACGCATCCGGTTTGTACGACGCAATAGCGGCTTTTCAAAAACGCGAACGCAGGTTTGGACAAACCTCAGAACAGTTAACGGCAGAATAAAGACATGAAGAATACCCTTTGGGCACTTGTACTCACTTTAGTTTCTTTTACGACCACTGCGCAAGTGGTGCAAAACGGTGATTTTGGCCTCATTCCAGGAATAGATTATGAGGTAGCTGGCATTACAGTGAGCGGCGCGCAGGATTTAGATCCGAACGTTGTAATCATGTTGACCAACATTCGTGTCGGTGATAATATCCAATTCCCTGATCCTAAGATTTCAGATGCCATTAAAACACTGTGGCGTCAACAGCTCTTTGAAGACATCACGTTCAGTGTAGTGAACAAGAGCGGTAAAAAAGTCTATTTAGACATTCGCCTGCAGGAGCTTCCTAAGATGAGTAAGTATTTTATTACGGGCGTGAAGAAATCTTGGAAAGATGATATCCGTGAAGAATTGGATCTGCGCGCGGGAAAAGTGGTGAATGAGAACCTCGTGGTCATGAGTCGCAACAAGATTCAGTCCTACTTCCGTGAAAAGGGCTATTTAAACGCCACGGTAGATATTACGCAAGAACGCGATACGACTTTCAACAATGCCGTAATTCTTGGATTCAGAGTGAAGCCTGGTGAACGTGTGAAAATTGGCGAAATTGCCTTTGTCGGTAATGAAGCAGTGGCAGATAAGGTTCTTTTGAAAGCAATGAAGAACACGAAGATGAAAGGCAAAGCCATCTTTAAGGTTTCAAAGCTTCGCAAGAAGGAATACAGAGAAGATATGCGGGCTTTAGTTGCTAAATACAACAGCATGGGTTACCGCGATGCCCGCGTCATACGGGATACGAATTACCGAGTAGATGACGAACTCATCAATATTGAAATTACTGTAGAAGAAGGTCGCAAGTACTATTTTGGGGACATTACGTTCGTCGGCAATACGAAATACGACACGCCGCTGTTGCGCAGCATTTTGAAAATCAATCGCGGCGATATCTATGACAGCCAGCATTTGAATGAGCGCGTGAGTTTCGATCCAAACGGGAACGATGTAGCATCCATCTATTTGAATAACGGATACCTCTTCTCGCAAGTAGTTCCGATCGAAAAAAACGTTCAGAACGATACGATAGATGTGGAAATCCGCATTCAGGAAGGGCGCCAAGCGACTATTCGTAAAGTCAGCATCACCGGTAATGAGCGCACGAACGACCACGTTATTTACCGCGAGGTGAGGACGCGTCCAGGGGATCTATTTTCAAAGGCTATGATTCAGCGTACTATTCGAGAACTGTCTCAATTGGGGTATTTCGATCAAACGCAGATCGGTGTAAACCCGGTGCCGGATCCTCAAACAGGTACGGTGGATCTTGAATATACTGTAGTCGAAAAGTCAACTTCACAGCTTGAGCTGCAAGGGGGTTGGGGTGCCAACCGTGTGGTCGGTACGCTTGGTTTGAACTTCAACAACTTCTCCGCAAAAAATATTGGAAACAAACGCGCTTGGCAGCCGCTGCCGACAGGTGATGGACAAACCATCAATATTCGCGCGCAGTCAAATGGTTTGTATTTCCAGAGCTATAATGCCTCTTTCACGGAGCCGTGGTTAGGGGGTAAAAAGCCGAACAGCTTTACTGGAACCATCTACCACAACGTTCAAAGCAACGGTGTACAGGCAAGCGATCCGAACCGTCAAAGTCTATTGATCACTGGGATTAATTTTGGCCTGGGGCAACGTTTAAAGTGGCCGGATGATTATTTCACCTTGTACCAAGGATTGGAATTCCGCCGCTTTAATCTGAACAACTTCCCCACGGGATTCTTGAATTACAACAAAGGAATATCGAACAACGTCAACTACAAGTTTACATTGGGTCGTAACAATACGGATGTGCCTATTTTCCCGACGCGTGGATCGCAGATAAGTTTCGCCGCGGAATTGACACCGCCGTTCAGTTTGTTGCGTGATGATATTGATTACAAGAGCCTCTCATCAGAAGAGCGTTTTAAATTGGTTGAATACCATAAGTGGAAGTTGAATGCAGATTGGTTTGCGCCAATCACGTCAAAATTCGTCATTCGCACGCACGGTGAGTTTGGTTATTTGGGCAGCTACAATAAAGATTTGGGCTTACCGCCGTTTGAACGTTTCTATGTGGGTGGAGATGGATTGGCTAATTTCGTCATTGATGGTCGTGAAATCATCGGTCTTCGTGGCTACACTAATAATTCGATCACGCCAGGTGGTGGTGGTGCGCTCTACAACAAATACGTCTTCGAGATGCGATACATCATCGCAAACAATCCTTCAGCACAAGTCTTCCCGCTCATCTTTATGGAAGGCGGAAACAACTATGATAATTTCTGGGACTACCGTGCGTTTAATCTAAAGCGTAGTGCAGGTGCCGGTTTGCGTATTTACATGCCTATGTTTGGATTGATGGGAGTGGATGTTGCCTATGGATTTGACCCTGAGCCAAATGGTGCAGCGGCAAGCGGATGGCAGACGCATTTCATCATTGGACAACAGTTCTAATTGAAGTACCTTCAAGGCCGTGAAAAAAATAGGATTATTACTTGCTGTGCTCTTTTCCACCTCGCTGATGGCCCAGCGTTATGGTGTGGTGGATACGGATTACATCTTGAAGAATTTGCCTGAATATGCACAGGCAAAATCCCAAGTTGACCAGCTCAGTACGCAATGGGCCGGTGAAGTAAGTGCGCTTCAGAGTGAACTGCAGAGTTTAAAAGATGCATTAGCGGCGGAGCAAATATTGCTTTCACCGGAAAAATTGGAAAAACGCGAGGCAGCTATTGTGCAGAAAGCAGAAGAAGTGCTTGCTTTGCAACAGAAATATTTTGGACCAGAAGGAATGCTTTTCGAAAAGCGAACACAGCTGGTTCAGCCCATTCAGGACAAGGTTTTTGGAGCGGTTCAGGCGTTGGCTCAGAAGCGTAAATTAGAATTGGTTCTGGATAAAAGTGCTCAAAGTGGTGTACTCTTTGTTGAAAAAGAGAAAGACTACAGCGAGGAGGTTTTAAATAGTTTAAAGAAATAAATCAACAGACAATGAAAAGAGTATTACTCGCTATCGCCTTGACCTTAGGCTTCGCAGGAACCGCAGTTGCCCAGCAAAAAGTAGGTCACATCAATGTAGACGAATTGATTTCTGTAATGCCAGAATACAAGGCTGCTGAGGCTGAAATTCAGAAGTATGCAGGTCAATTGGAAAGCGATGCTACAGCCATGCAGGAAGAGTACATGACGAAACTGCAAAACGCTCAAGCAAATATGGACACTTGGACAGAATTGCGTCTTCAGAAAGAAAATGAAGAGTTGCAAACTATGGGTCAGCGCATCCAGATGTTCAACCAAAGTGCACAACAAGAGTTGCAGCGCAAGCAAATGGATCTCATGTTGCCGATCAGCGAGAAAGCGCAAGCGGCAGTGGAGAAAGTTGCTTCAGCAAATGGATTCACTTACATTTTGGATGCATCGGCATCAAAGGCAGTAGTCATTTACCTTGACGGTGGTGAGGACATCTTACCGTTGGTAAAAGCGGAATTAGGCATTAACTAAGGCCGGCGTAAAAAATTTTTTGAAGCCCCCCGCGAGCGCAGCTCGCGGGGGGCTTTTTATTTGGTATTTTGCGTGCTGTGAAAAAGCAACGCAAAATAGGACTATTCGACAGCGGCTTGGGCGGACTTACGGTCCTGCATGCGTTGGAAGAAAAACTACCCGGGGTGGATAAGGTGTATTTTGGTGATACGCTTCATTTACCGTACGGTGATAAAAGTGACGAAGCCATTCGCAGTTTCAGTCGAGAGATTGTCGGATTCTTAGCGGATCAAGGTTGCGACGTGATCGTGATTGCTTGCAATAGCGCAAGCGCTGCAGCAGGTTCGATGCTCGAAGCATCCTTTCCTGATTTGACTTTTATCAATGTGATTGATCCTGTAGTAGCTGTATTGGCGGGGAGTGCTCCGCGGAAGACGGCGCTGTTGGGAACGCGCGCGACTGTTCGCAGTGGCGCCTATACAAAGCGCTTAGAAGCCTTTAAAGTGCCGCACGAATTAGTGGCATTGCCCACACCATTGCTGGTGCCGCTGATTGAAGATGGATTTCTGGGTACGGGAATAGAGGAAAGCGTGCTCGAGCACTATCTGAACGATCCTTCTTTGAAGGGGATTGAAGCGATAGTTCCAGGGTGTACGCATTACCCGCTTTTGCGCGAGGCGGCAGCGAAATTACGCCCCGGTGTGGATTGGATTGATGCACCTGCTATAGTAGCAGAAGCAGTCGTTTCGGCTTGGGCTGAGGCTGGAGAAGGATCAGGGACCACGACCTATTATTTAAGCGATGCAACCCCCAGTTTCTTAGCACTGGCATCCAGTACCTTTGGCATTAAAGCGCATTGGGAGAAAAAAGTGCTCTAACCCTGACGCTCTCCGTAACGGTACATCCAGGAGCTGATCGTTGAGACGAGCAGGCTAAAGAGGATGGCTGTCCAGACACTTGCTACTTCTAAACCGTCTATCCATTGGTCTGCAACTCCAATGATAATGGCATTGATGATCAAAAGAAACAGGCCCAAAGTCATGAAGGTTAGGGGAATGGTAATGATGATCAGCAGTGGTTTCAAAGTGGCATTCAGGAGTCCAAGCACAATGGCGACACCAACGGCAGTTGAAAAACTGCTGATGTTGACACCGGGAAGAATCCAATCGGCCAGGAAAACGGCAATGGAACTCACAACAAGTCTTGAAAGAAGTCCAGGTTTTTGTCTCATGTGCGGTATATTCACTTTTTCGAAAAGTACATAAAATGAAAAGAATGAAGAGCTTCCTTTTCGCTGCATTTTTAGCATCGGTCACACTTATTAGTTGCCAGCCTACGACCACTGTAGATACCGTATCTGTTGAGCGGCCACCAATGATTGGTGATACGACGCTTCGAGCGGAACTGTTTGTTGACCCGCACAGCTTTAGTACACCAGAGGCAACGGTAACGCATTTGGAGTGGGATGCAAGTGTAGATTTCGACGCACAAGAGATTCATGCAACAGCGGTCTGGACGTTATCAGAAACGCATGGAGACCGGGTAGTTTTTGATACAAAGGCACTTCAGATTGAATCGGTCCTGCTGGACGGTCAAGAGGCGCAATGGGGCTTTGAGGAAGAAGATGATTTATTGGGTTCTGCTTTGGTCGTTTATGATCTTAGTCCCGCCTCTAAAGAGGTAAGCATTACGTATGTGACTACAGAAGGTGCTGAAGCGGTACAGTGGTTTCCGGCGGCATTGACTCAAGGTAAGCGCATGCCCTTTTTATTTACCCAAAGTCAAGCCATTCTCGCACGTACATGGATCCCCTGTCAGGACCGCCCCGGAGTTCGTTTTACGTACAATGCGAGCGTGCAAGTTCCGCAGGGGATGTTAGCTCTGATGAGTGCCTCCAACCCAACGCAGAAATCGGCCAATGGTAAGTATGAGTTTACAATGCCGCAGCCTATTCCTAGTTATCTCATGGCTTTAGGCGCTGGCGATTTAGAGTTTATTGCATTAGGTGAGCGATCGGGCGTGTATGCTGAACCTGAAATGGTGCGCAATGCCGCCTTCGAATTCGGGCAGACGGAGAAGATGATCGAAAAGGCAGAAGAACTCTACGGACCGTACTATTGGGGCCGTTATGATATGCTGGTATTGCCGCCGAGTTTCCCCTTTGGTGGAATGGAAAACCCTCGTTTGACCTTCCTAACGCCCACGGTTGTGGTGGGTGATTTGAGCTTAGTGAGTCTCATTGCTCATGAATTGGCCCACAGTTGGAGTGGGAATCTTGTTACCAATGGAACTTGGAACGATTTCTGGCTGAATGAAGGCTTTACCGTTTATTTCGAAATGCGCATCATGGAGCGTGTGTATGGACCAGATTTCGCGGATATGCTTGTTGCATTGAGTTATGACGACCTTCAAAAAGAATTGGCGTACATGCTCGAGAACGATCCGGAGGCGACGATTTTGAAACAGAATTTAGCAGGTAAGAATCCCGACGATGGTGTAAATGCCATTGCTTACGATAAAGGATTTCATTTCTTGAAATTGTGCGAGCAGACCGTGGGAAGAGAAACTTGGGATGGGTTTATTAAAGGCTATTTCGAGAAGTATAGATTCAAAACCATGGTTACGGAGCAGTTTTTACAAGAATTGGCGCAGTTGCTCACCCAGGAACAGTGGGATGCTATTGGCGTGGATCAGTGGGTCTATGGAAAAGGACTGCCCGTGAATTGTCCCTTCCCGGCATCGAACCGATTCTTTGTTGTGGATGAAGCCGTGAAAATGATGCTGAGCACAGCGCCCGAAGCACCGGATGCGAAACAGTTGTGCTATACGGACTTTCAAACCACTAAATTTTGGTCTACCCACGAGTGGTTGCGCTACATACGCGGACTAGAAGCGGGAGGTGCAACTGTGGGTCATTATGCATTGGCCGATGAGAATTACGGTTTTAGTGGAAGTCCTAATCCTGAGATTGTAGCAGCATGGTTTTCAGCGATATTAAAGACAGATTTCGAAGGTTACGATCCGGCCATCTATAAGAAAACCGTAGAGGAGTTTTTAGTGAAGGTGGGTCGCAGAAAATTTATTGTGCCGATGTATGAAAGTATGTTAAACGGGGATGAGAAACGTCAGCAATGGGCACGTGAGATTTATAAAAAAGCACGGCCTTCCTACCACCCACTCTCACAAGGCACCTTAGATGCGCTATTCGCCTCTAATGAGTGATACGCACCTTAAGACTGTCCTGTTCGGGCCAGAGTAATTCGAAGGTTCCGCTTCCTGGAGTAGCCTTGGGTGTGGACTCTTCTGGCTTTTTAAAGATGTTCTTTAAGTCTTCCTTTTCCTGTTGAATGGCTTCTTTGAAGCTTCGATTGATCCGTTCTCGGTCGAGACTTATACACACGTCGTCCAGGTTGCATCCTACAATCAGTCGAACATAAGGTTGGTTTTCATTTTCCGCCTCACCGATCCAATTTCCTAAATCTCTATTTGAATTTTTACCCCGCATAGCGAGATCTTTTAGACCGAGTCGGACGCTGTAACGAAGGTCGTCAGTTTCTAAATTTTGCCAGCCGTTCACCCAAAGATTCAGGGCACTATTTTTTACTTCCATCTCAGGGAGCAGAAGGGAATCCCCGTGGACGCGAAAGGACGAGGCGAGGTAGGGAAACTCAATTTTATCCAATTCTCCTTTGTCAATAAATGCGCTCAATTCTTGCAACGGTGCATAATTCTGTAGCGTTCCGCCTTTGATTTCGCCTTTTCCTCGAATATCCGTTTTAGCACTGTGCTGTTCCCATTCACTGTCAAAGGCTAATGAAACGGTAGCCGTAGCACTGGCCTCACCCAGTAGGTTGGAGGCATCTAAATCTTCAATATCAAAACTGTTGAAGCTGGCTAGTAATTGGTCCAATTCAATGGACTGTACGAATAGATCGCCTTTAAATACGTTATTTGACCCGTCTTCATACAGGGCCCAATTACCACCCAACGTTCCATCACAACCGTCGATGCGCATGGCATCTCCCATAATCCAATTCCCCCGATTATACACTGTACCCACGAGATTGGCGCCGTTGAAATCACCCAGTTGAACATGGTCTACTTTCACTGCGACGGAATAATCAAAACTGGTTTCTTCGTCGGATTCGTCATCTTCGAATTCCCAGTACAGCAACGGATCGATGGAAATGGTAGGGCTCTCTAGAGTTAAAACTACCTTTGGGTAACCGTTCGCCTCTAAAGCATTATAAATAGTCCCGGCGACTACGGCTGTATTTTCTCCACTTTGCAAAAAGCACCGATCAATCTGAATATTGCGGCCGTCGATGCCTAATTCCGCTTCGACTTTTTCAAAAGAAATATTGCTGCCAGCAAGAGAAAATGCGCCTTCGAAAAAAGAAACATCCCCTTTGAAAATAGGGCTGCCTACGGGCGTTAAATCATCCCAAGAACGAAAGCCTTGTGTAAGTGAAATGTTTTCACCTTTCCAGAAGCCCATGGGATTTACAAGAAGATCTGTTTCAATGAAATCAAAGAGTTCGCTCAAGTTGGATCCGCCTTCTAGATCGGTATAAAGGACAGGCGCATCCCCCTTTAATTCGAGGGCACCGGTAATTTTACCTGTATGGGTTTCCAATGCAAGTGAAGGTATACTGAGCTCAGGAACGGCACCCCAACGCCATTGTCCTTTACAAGAAAGTGAAGGCACTGCAATTCCGTTGTAATTCAACGCAGTATTTTTCGTGTCGAAGTCAAGCACCCATTGGTCCCAAGTGCCCTCCCAGCTCCAATCTGCGCGTAGGCCTTTAACTTCTATTTCCTCAGGAATAGTGAAAAGTGGAACAAAATCAAGCGCATTTGGGATGTCCATTTGCGCTGCACTGATTTTACCACCGTTTTGATTCAGGTCCAGGTTGACCGCTGTGCCGTCTAGTGCAAGACGGTTTGTTGAAAGGGTCCAATTTTCATTAATAGTAAGCTCGGCACTCCCATTCAGCGGCGCATTTACAAGGAACACTTCACCTTCAATGGTTGCATAGGTCGCCTCCAAATCCGCACGCAAGGACAGCTGGATGCTGCTGCCTATAATTCCGGAAGCATTTAAAACGTTGATGTAGCTGCTGTAGTTTGAGTTTTCTACGAGATCATCATAAGTCAGCTGAACCGCATTTACCTCGAAGTGCTGTAGATTTAGGTCAGTGTTCGAGGTATCTGTGCTTGAGAGTAAGTCCCAATTGTCTCCTTTGCTCGAATGCACTAAATGAATCTCACCAGTGCTTATGGCCAATTCTTCTATGGTATAAGTCCCGCGCAGTACTTCTAAAACATTCATTCCCAAACCGACACTCTCGGCTTTAATTAAGGGGCTTTTTCCACCAAAGGGATCTGCAATAGTTACAGCGTTGAGCACGATGCGCACTCGTGGAAAACCGGAGAAAAGGTCCAGCTCTATCGTGCTTACTTCCACCGGAGCTTTAAGCTGTTCATTCAGCTTGGCAACACCGCCTGCAATAATCTTTTCTTGGTTGTAATAGAGATAACCGGCACCCCCTGCTCCCAAGAGCATAAGGATGAGCGCAACATATCCTGTAAAAATCAGCGCTCGTTTCACGGGCTACCTCGTTTTTAGAAAGTCAATCTCTTTAGGGTCTAGAAAGCGCCACTGTCCGCGACTCAGATTTTTCTTCGTCAATCCTGCGTAGGACACGCGGTCCATTTTTTCTATGGTATATCCGAACTTATCAAAGATGCGGTGCACAATACGGTGCTTTCCACTATGTAAACGTAAACCGACCTCACGTTTCGTACGTTCGTCGATGTATTTAATTTCTTCTACTTCAATTTTACCGTCTTCGAGTTCAATTCCCTTAGCAATGGCAGTGAGGTCAGCTTTTTGCAACGGTTTGTCAAGCACGACACTGATGATCTGAACAGCACCATTTTTAGGATGTGCCATTTTCTTTGCAAGATCCACATCATTAGTAAACAGTAAAACACCTGTGCTCGTACGGTCCATACTACCTATAGGATACAAACGTTCTCTACATGCGTTACCAACGAGTTCTTCGACTGTTTTCTTCGCTTTCTTGTCTGTGATGGAAGTGATGAATCCCTTCGGCTTATTCAGGACGAGGTATTTCTTTTTCTCGCTCTTAATTAAGGAGCCGTTGTATTTCACGACGTCTGTACGTTGCACCTTGTAGCCCATGGTACTCACGACTTTTCCATTGACCTCTACAAGGCCAGCGGCGATCAGGTCATCTGCTTCACGGCGGTTACAAATACCGGCATGTGAAAGAAATCTGTTCAAGCGCATCTCACCGCTCGTACTCGCAATGTCTTCTGCACTGCGTCGTTTTACGCGCTTAAAGTTCGCAGCACCGCCTTTAAATTCTTTTTTACCACCACTGTTGCGGTCATCGTTATCAAACGAACGCGGTCCTCTGCTTCCTTCTGCAAAACGGTTGGTTGTGCCCGCTCTTTTTGGGCCTTTGTTGTTAGAACGACTGTTGCGCATGGCGTAGTACTTTTTTGCAAAGGTAGTCGGTCTTGCTTCAGCACAGGCAGTTACGTCCAACTTTAGTTAACAGCGAGGGGGATTATTTCAGCTTTTGAGCCGTTGCCTTGATAGGCAATAAGGAGTAATTTAATTTCAGTGCATTGAAACGGGCCAACAAGGCGCACGCCGGCCTGCAACAATCGTTGACATTGCCGCTCACTCACCCAGTTTTCGTAGTCTGTAACTGTTGAGGATCGGTATTTTACTTCCACGATGTACAAGCAGCGGTCCAGTTGTGTGATTAGGTCAATTTGAGCTCGTCCGGAACGGTAGTTCTGATAGAGTAGGGTATGCCCCATTTTCTTAAGTAGATCCGCAGCTTTCCGCTCATAGGTTTCATAAGTCTTCATTCCAATAAGATGGCTGCGAACGGTAAACTTTCCTAAGAATGTGAAGAACTTAAAGTTTTACAGCGTCATCACCTGGCGGTAAAAGAAGAGCGCCAACACACCGAAGATTAAGAGGGTGATGAAAAAGTTAATCCAAGTCTTTTGTTGATTCACCCGCTGCCTTTGTGCGTAGCGTTTCTGATGCCTTTCGGTAAAGCTTCCTTTGCGCTGCTTTCTAGCCTCGTGAAGTTTCAAAATTTGACCCATTGCCTCAAAGTACCCTGGCTCTTGAAGGTACGTTCGCATCACCTCAAATACCTGCTCTCTTTGGGTGGAAGTGAACACTCGGTCAAAGCTGTTATCGCTGCCTTCTTCCCAAGTTCCGACACGAACCTCCCAGGTGCCATTGTCCAACTTGAGTAACCGACACCCGCTCAGGGGTTTCTCCACCTGTAAAAAGAAGGTTTTAGTCTCCAACCAGGGCAGGACTTTTTCCCTCGCCTGTGCTAGCGATTCAAAACTCAAATGATGTGTTTCTTCGTTGGGTATGCCGTAGGTAACGTTGATCATACTTTGCGTAAGATAATGGGCCAATTTTCTTTACCGTGTCCAATAATAGGGTGCTCATACACGGGTACGCCCTCGGCCTCAAAGTGTTTTCTCAAGGAATGTCGAACGTCGGGACCCCACGGAATGTTGTGGTCGTGTATATCAGAAAATACTCCAAGAACCACGGCTTGTAGGCCATTGAAGGCCCCGCGTCGGCGAAGGGCAAGGAGCATTCGGTCCAGATGGTAGTGGTATTCGTCTAAATCTTCAATGATCAGTACACAATCATCTAAGCTCGGAAGACTTGGCGTGCCCAAAATACTGGAGATCACGCTGAGGTTGCCGGCGATGATCTGTCCACTAATGGTTTTAGGCAGCGCACAATGCAGCGCATCTTCTTTACCGCGCAGTACATCAAAAGTTGCTGCAAGTGCGTCAGGATGAGTAGCTGAAAAACTGATGGGCATCGGGGCATGCAGCGTTGCAATACCTTTTTGAACACCGTGGCAGAGGAAAGTGGTAAAATCAGAAAAACCGATCAGCCATTTGGGTTGCGCAATCAACGCTTCCCAGTCCACTAAATCTACAATTTCTGCACTGCCATATCCTCCTCTAATGTTCCATATGGCCTTGATGTTAGGATTATGGATTAAGGCATTAAAGTGTTGTACGCGTTCCGCTACAGTACCCGCTAACTGGTGCTGCTGCATAGAGATTTCGGGCGAATAGTAGCAGTTAAAGCCTTCAGCAGTGATGGTGCGTTCCGCGATGGCGAGCGATTCAGCAGTTGCGAATCGGGCCGTGGCGCTGATCCCAATAGTGTCTCCGGGTTGTAAAAAACTGGGTACGGTTTGTTTCATTAGCCGAAAAATACCCAATAAAAGCGCATTATCTTCGCAGGAAGCTTTAAACGTATCAAAAAAGCATGAGTTCGAACAAAAAAATCATGGTTACTGCGGCATTGCCGTATGCTAACGGCCCCGTTCACATAGGTCACCTTGCCGGGTGTTACCTTCCGTCAGATATCTACGTTAGGTATTTGCGAATGCGGGGACGTGATGTAAAGTTTGTTTGCGGCTCGGATGAGCACGGAGTGCCCATTACGATTAAGGCGAAAAAAGAAGGGATCACACCGCAGGATGTTGTAGACCGTTATCATGGAATGATGAAGGGCGCCTTTGAAGAGTTCGGGATTTCCTTTGACCATTACAGTCGAACGTCTAGTCCTCAACACCATAAAAACGCGCAAGAATTTTTCACGAATCTCATAGAAAAAGAGGCACTCGTGGCAAAAGAAACGCAGCAATACTTTGATCCTGAAGCGGGCCAATTTTTAGCAGATCGCTACATCACCGGAGAATGTCCGAAGTGTCATGCAGCTGATGCTTATGGAGATCAATGCGAAAGTTGTGGAACTTCATTAAGTCCTACTGATCTTATAGCGCCCAAATCAACCTTAAGTGGCGCAGTCCCAGAATTGCGCAATACGACAAACTGGTTCTTGCCATTGGATGAACTGTCCGATGCATTGAGGGCTTTTTTAGAGAGCCGTGAAGGCTGGAAGCCCAACGTGATGGGGCAATGCATGAGTTGGTTGAACGCCGGTGATGGATTACAACCGCGTGCGATGACCCGAGATTTAGATTGGGGTGTGCCTGTGCCAGTGGAGGGTGCTGAAGGAAAAGTGATGTACGTATGGTTTGATGCACCTATAGGGTACATCAGCGCTACACAGGAATTACTTCCAGATACTTGGGAAGCGTATTGGAAAGGTGATGATGCAGAAATCATTCATTTTATTGGGAAAGACAACATCGTTTTTCACTGTATTATTTTCCCTGCGATGCTTCAACAGCACGGCGAATATGCCATGCCCACGGCAGTGCCGGCAAATGAATTTTTAAATTTAGAAGGCCGGAAACTGAGCACTTCTAAGAACTGGGCAGTTTGGTTACACGAATACTTGCAAGACTTTCCTGGGCAGCAAGATGTATTGCGTTATGCGTTGACCGCGACTATGCCAGAAACTAAGGACAACGACTTTACGTGGGCAGATTTCCAAACACGCAACAACAGTGAATTGGTTGCAGGTCTTGGTAACTTTGTGAATCGAGTCATGGTGCTCACGCACAAATATTTTGACGGTATTGTTCAAGAGCCCGGTGTTCTGACGGATGCTGATCGTGAGGCGATAGCGACAATGACCCAATGTGGACGTAGAATTGCGAAATCATTGGATGCCTTTAAATTCCGCGATGCTTTAAATGAGGCCATGAACGTGGCCCGATTAGGAAATAAATACCTTCAAGAGCAAGAGCCCTGGAAGGTGTACAAGCAAGATCCTGCTCGAGCGGGAGCGGCTTTGTACGTTGCTACTCAGATTATGGGTATTGCCTCCATTGTTTTTGAACCGTTCCTTCCGACCACTGCCTCGAAATTACGCCGCATGCTCAATCAGAGTGGTGTGCCAACTTGGGAGCAGTCTAACGAAGAAATTGTGGTTCCTGCTGGAACACAATTGGGCGAAAGCGCTTTATTATTCTCGAAAATTGAAGATGAACAAGTTGAAGCGCAACGTCAAAAGTTGCTAGCATCGGCCGCCGCTAATGAGGCCGCAAAGGCACCTTCAACTACAGAAAAGAAACATATGCCACAGAAAGAAGATATCTCTTTTGACCAATTCATGTCTATGGACCTAAGAGTGGGAACCATTCTCGAAGCAGAACGCGTACCTAAAGCGGATCGATTGTTGAAGTTCTTAGTAGATACAGGACTGGATCAACGCACCATAGTCTCTGGTATTGCCGAGCATTTTAGCCCAGAAGAAATGGTGGGTAAAAAAGTGACGGTTTTAATGAATCTCCCACCGCGTAAAATTCGAGGTGTTGAAAGCCAAGGGATGCTGTTAATGGCAGAAGATGGTGATGGAAGCTTGAGATTGATGACTCCAGAAAATGGGGCAGATAGCGGTGCAGTAATCGGTTAATTAGCCGATATTCGCCAACTAAGTTTGGCTCCGTAGTTCAATGAATAGAATGCAGGTTTCCGGAGCCTGAGATAAGGGTTTGATTCCCTTCGGAGCTACTAAAAGCCTCAGCCTATGCTGGGGCTTTTTTTATGACCGAAACTATGGGAAATAAAAAAGGCCCCCATTTCTGGAGGCCTTTGGAATGTACTGATATAAACTTAGAGCTGCTTTACATTTACAGCGTTTAATCCTTTTCTTCCTTCTGTCAATTCAAACTCGACACTGTCGCCTTCTTCGATTTGGTCAACCAAACCTGTTACGTGTACGAAGTACTCTGTGTTTGACTCGTCGTCTTTAATGAAGCCAAATCCCTTGTCTCCGTTAAAGAACTTTACTGTTCCTTGATTCATAATATAATTTAAAGTGCAAATGTCGACTAATTAATTGAGCACCCGACATTAATTCTAAGTTATTTGTTTTTAGGCAGTTTGCCTTTAATCTTTAGGTTAATGTACCAAGAGTAATTGGTACGTCTTTCCTTCAGCATTTACAACCTCAATCAGATAGCTTCCAGCATTTAAGAAAGGCAATTGGACTTTTCCCTCTAGGTCGAACCCATGGAACAGACGACGACCGGTCATGGAAAATAATTGAATGTCTGAACGCTGCGGTAATTCAACCCAAGCGATACCATTGCTCGGATTAGGATACATTTTGATGGGTGCAAATTCCGTTTCCTCAAGGGACATTTGCGCGGGATTATACACATTAAGGGAAACGTTGAGATTTTTGTAACTCACGTTACCCGTGCTATCAATGGTGATGGTATCGCAATACGTGCTTGTGCAGGTCATGGTACCGAAAGCCGTGCTGTCCACTGCGTTTAACGTAAGACAAACCGCATAGCTTCCTGCTGCAGTGTACAGGTGTGATGGGTACGCGCCAACTGCAGAGGTCCCGTCACCGAAGTCCCAGAGGTACGAAAGCGTGGCGTTTTGCATGGTACTGTCTACGTACGATGTGTTGAAGAGGACAATCTGCCCCATACCGGTTAATGTTGAATCAAAAGAATATTGTGCCACACATCCGGTGGTGTTTGATCCACCCCCAGATCCACCCCCTCCGGAACCGGAGGTGCCGCAGAGCACAAACCCTGTGTATATGGAGAAATATTGCGGTGTATTTACACCGTAGATTAAGGATGAACTCTGCCAATTACCACTGCAACTGTCCAGCGTCTGAACGAGTAAAAGACCGCCTGTTCCGTAGAGAAAAAGGGTGTCGTTGTAGTTTCCGTTCGCATCTGTGAGCAAGGTCATTGTCATACCTCCTGATGGAGTATTCGAAGAATCACTAACCATCACCGGGTAGTTAGGCACTCCCATTCCAGTAACCGAGTCGATGACGAATCCTGATACAACGACCGTATGCATGATTTGACTCCAAGCACTAAAGGATAGCGCTAATGAGAGGATGAGCATTCTTAGTTTCATAGTCTAGGGGATCAATTGATTTCCTCAAAGATACTCGTCTGCTCATTTTTTCTTTATTGCATTGAGTAAATACGGACATAAATGAGCTAGCGAAACTTTCACAACTTATATTTGCACCGCAATAGGGCCATTAGCTCAGTTGGTTTAGAGCGCTGCCTTGACAGGGCAGAGGTCACTGGTTCGAATCCAGTATATCCCACTTTAATATTATTTAATAAATTGTTGGTCAGAGGATTATATTTTACTTAAAATTTATTTTCTTTGCTTTTTCTTGAGAAAAAAACAAGAAAATCTACATAAATATCTAAATCCTCAAAAATATTTTTTTTCGACAAACACACTTTTTATAAATACACTTTTGTTGTATTTTTGCACCCGCAAAATAAGCAAGTATTTTGAACGTATTTGCTTTATTGTCAATTATTTATATTTTTTAAAAAATTGAAACAATGAAAAGTGTAGTATTAAATCCAGTTGGGAATTTTGACCTATGGGAGATAAGTAAGCTTAATGAGCTTAAAAAAAATTATTTAAGTATATCTCTGGGACAAGAACTTTTATTTGAAAATGATGATTATAAGTTATGGACAATTAATTTGTACCCAGGTGAGAGACTTCCTTTCCGAATACAAAATACAAATTATAGCTGGGCATGTTTAACTGGAGGCTTGGCTATTTCTCGAATTGCCAATGGTTCTATAAAATTTTTTAATTTAGAAAAGGGTGATACGGGTTTCTTTGAATTTGAAGGGAAAAAAGTTATTTGTGATTTTGAGAATGTTGGAGAGGATGTTATTGAGTTGAATGCTGTAGAGTATAAATACAACCTAAATAAAAGGATAGTAAGAGAGTTGGCATTTTAGAATCTGGTTTTATAGGATATTTAAAATCCTTTCTAAAGCCATTCCTCTTGACCCTTTTATTAGAATGGTACTTTTATTAAAATTTTTTGATGCAATTTTTTCTTTTAACTCATTAAAAGATTTAAACTTTTGAAAATGAGTTTCACTCTTATAGAAGTTTTCACCAATTAAAAAAACATTTTCAAATTTTAGTTTTATAAGTAGGTCAACAATATTTTGATGTTCTGCTTCCGCATAGTCTCCAAGTTCGAACATATCTCCCAAGAAAATCACTTTGTTTTCAGAATCAATACTATCAAAATTTTCCAGTGCGACTTTCATGCTAGATGGATTGGCATTATACGCATCCATAATAATCTTGTGTCTATTTTTATTTATTACTTGTGACCTATTATTCTCTGGGCAATAGTTTTCAATTCCACTTTTTACATCTTCCAATGGCACGTTAAAATATTTTCCAATTAGAATTGCAGCACAACAATTAGCAAAATTGTAATTTCCAATAAGTTGGGATTTAATTATTATGTTTTCACATTCTATTGTTACATAGGGGTTAGAGCTTAACAAAGTAATTGGGTAAAATTCATGGTCAGTAGTACTAAATCCAATTTTTTTAATATAATGTCCTAGCTTTTCTTTTTGAATAGCATCATCGGCATTTAGGAATATATTTTTCTTGTTAGAAATGAGATAATCATACAATTCAGTTTTCCCTTTAATTACTCCTTCTATGCTACCAAAACCTTCTAAGTGTGCTTTTCCAAAATTAGTGATATAACCAAAATCTGGTTTGGCTATGTTGCACAAGAAGTCTATTTCTTCTATGTGATTTGCTCCCATTTCTACAATGGCAATTTCAGTTTTGTTGGTTATGTTCAATAAAGTAAGAGGGACTCCAATATGGTTGTTTAAATTACCCTTTGTGGCGATTGTATTATACTTTTTTGAAAGTACAGAGTTAATTAGCTCTTTTGTAGTGGTTTTTCCGTTGCTGCCAGTTAAGGCTATAATTTTTGTTTTGTAATAATTTCTGTGATATGTGGCTAGTTCTTGCAGTGTTTCTAATACATTATTGACCAAAATTGTCTTATCAGAAACTTTATATTCATGTTGGTCAATAATTGCGTAAGTAGCTCCACTTTCAATTGCTTCTAAGGCAAATTTATTTCCGTTGAAATTATCCCCTGTAAGTGCAAAGAAAATGCAACCATCTACTATTTTTCTTGTATCTGTGCAAACGTTTGGGTGTTCTAAAAAAAGGGAGTGGAGTTTTTCTATAGTCATAAATCGAAGATATAAAAAAAGCCCTTTTTAAAAAGGGCTTTTTTATCTTATATCTAAAAACTTATTTAGCTTTTTTTCCTCTTACGGTTTTGTTTTTTGTTTTGGATTTTGAACCTACTCTGGACATGGCACATCTAAACCCTATATAGTCTGTTGCCATATATTGTGGTAAATATCTTCTTTGTGCTGGATCTAACCAATATGCTCTATCTCTCCAAGAACCTCCTTTAAAGACTCTAACTTCATCATTAATTAAAGTAGTTCTGTTGTTGGATTTGTCATACTCACGTATCATATTTCCAAGGGAATCTTTTTCAACATTATGACTTGGCGAGTTATACATTTTTCTTTGGTCTTCACCCTCTTCCTCACTAAATCTATCATAAAATCTAGATGAGCCAGGTTCGCCATCTCTATATCCTCTATTATCACTAGAAGAGAAATTGGTTCTAAGATATGTTTCTTCTTCATCAACTGGAACCATTTTAATTTCACCAGGCAAGTTTAAGGCTACTATTTTTCCATTTGGTAAGGTGTCATATACAATGTTATCATCTAACACATCAACTTTACCATCTTCTCCAATGGCAGTCTTCATATATACATTTCCTCTATAATAGTTAAAGTCACTTACCTCATCATCAACTATAGGTCTATAAACATCGGCTACCCATTCGGAAACATTACCTGCCATGTCATATAAACCTAAATCATTTGATTTATAAGATTTAACTTCTGCAGTAATATCTGCGCCATCGTCTGACCATCCTGCAATTCCGCCATAATCTCCTTTTCCTTGCTTAAAGTTAGCAAGTTGATCTCCACGACCTACACGTTGTCCATTACGAGTGTAATCTCCTTCCCATGGATATTTTTTTCTACCTCTGTAATTGTTATATTCTCTAGAACCAACTTGAGCCTGCGCAGCATATTCCCATTCAGTTTCTGTTGGAAGCCTGTATTCAGGTAAAATAACACCACTACTTCTTTTAGCATAAACTGATAAAGAATCTTTCTTCTGCTTTCCTTGAAGAGAATCAATCATACCTCCATAAACAGCATCTGGTCTGTTTAAATAAGTTTCAGTGCTAAATGCGATATCTGTTTCACCGCCCAAAGCTTTATATTTAGCATCTTCAGTTAAATAACCTTCTCTTTCTAACATTACTTCATTAACACGGTCTGTACGCCATTCTGCAAACTGAGTTGCCTGAATCCAATTAACACCAACTACTGGGTATTCTGCATATGCAGGATGTCTTAAGTAATTGTTTGTCATGGTTTCGTTGAATCCTAGTCTGTTTCTCCATACCAATGTATCTGGAAGAGCGCCTTTATATATGTTAGCATATTTTGGGTCATTTGGAGGATATACTGCTTTTAAGTAATCCAAATATTCTAAATACATTACATTCGTAACTTCTGTCTCATCCATATAGAAGGACTGTACGTGTTGCGATGTGGCTGTATTATTCCAATCGTGCATTACATCATCTTGTACCTTACCTTTTGTAAAAGTACCACCTTCAACGAATACAAGACCAGGTGCTGTTTCTTGTTCTTTGAAGTCTGAATTATACTGAAAACCACCTTCTTTGGCATTGATTTTCCAACCTGTGGCTCTTGAGACATTTTTGGACGATCCTGAAGAGGAGTTTTTACAACTTGTAAAACTCGCAGCAATCACTGCACAAGAAAGTATAATTTTAATAAACGGTTTTTTCATAATTAGGACTTGAGTTCAATATGTTTACTGCCCAAAGGCTAGTTTGACTTTTGATTTTGCATCACTTTCGGCATATAAAACGACTATTTGAGCATAATATTTTATCAAGTAAAAAATATTTTCAAAAACAGTTATTTATGTAAAAATGATATTGAAATATAGAATCATAACGCTATAACCTGTTTTATAGTATGAGTAATGAAGTTAAATTAAAAGTTGAATTGAAAATCAATGGCATTATATCGAGTTTTTTAAAAAAAAATGTACTTCACATAAGATAATGTTAAAAACGTCGTTTACATGTAATACATCTAAATTATTTGAGCATTAGAAGATAATTTAGGTATTTTGCATATCAAATTTTTTAAGACAATACATGAAAAAATTAGTGATATTGGCTTTGTTAACAGTAGTTTTCAAAGTTACGGCCCAAGAAGATAGAGTTATAACGACATCAGTTCCATTTTTAACCATAGCTGCTGATGCAAGAGCTGCTGGTATGGGAGATATGGGTGTAGCAACATCCATGGATGCATTTTCTCAACAATGGAACCCTGCAAAATTTGCATTTGCAGAAAGTAAAATGGGTGTTGGGGTTAGTTATACTCCTTATTTAGAAAGTATTGTTACAGATATATCTTTATTAAATGCCAATTACTTTAACAAATTAAATGATAGAAGTGCTTTTGCAGTAAGTCTTAGGTATTTTGGTCTTGGTGAAATAGAATTGAGACAAACCGTGGATGAGACGGCAAGAATAGTAAAGCCAAACGAGTTTGCCTTGGATGGTTCTTACTCCTTAAAATTAAGCCCTACATTTTCTATGGCAGTGGCTGGTAGGTTTATTAGTTCTAACCTTAAGTTTCAAGAAAGTGCAAGTGATTCTCAGGCTGCCAATGCTTTTGCTGTTGATATAGCGGGTTTTTATCGTTCAAGGGAAATAGCCTATAATAACTTTGATGGTCGTTGGAGAGCAGGATTTAATCTTTCCAATTTGGGAGGTAAGATTCAATATGACGCAGGAGGACAACAAAACTTTTTGCCGACCAATTTGAAGTTTGGTGGAGGTTTTGATTTTATATTTGATCCAGATAATAAATTAGGATTAACTACAGAATTCAATAAACTTTTAGTGCCAACTCCGAGAGATTTTGATGGTGATGGTGATATTGATTCTGAAGATAATAGTGAATATCAAAATATTGGATTCTTAAATGGAGTATTTGAATCTTTTGGTGATGCACCAGACGGTTTTAGTGAAGAACTAAAAGAATTTACATGGGCTTTGGGTGCAGAGTATTCTTACCAAGATGCTTTTATGTTAAGAACTGGATATTTTAATGAAAGTGAAGAAAAAGGATCAAGACAGTTTTTCACACTTGGTGCTGGTTTCAAATTTAAAGCAGCTCAAGTAGATTTATCTTATTTGTTCTCTACTTCTCAAGTTAGAAATCCTTTGGAAAATACACTTAGATTTTCTCTTACCTTTAATTTAGGGGAAGAGTTTATTAATGATTAGAGAAATTTCAAAATATAATATAGTAACAAAACCTGCAAATCGCAGGTTTTGTTATTTTTGGAAACTAAGCACATACCATGAAAAAAATAAAATCGTCTTTTGAGTATACAATTTTTGATTCATTGAATGAATTAACTGGTAGTGAACAAGAGTTGATGAATAGGGCAGTAAAGGCTAGAGAAAATGCGTATGCTCCATATTCTAATTTTAAAGTAGGTGCAGCTGTATTGCTAAAGAACAAGGAAGTTGTGATTGGCAATAATCAAGAAAATGCTTCGTACCCATCTGGTCTTTGTGCAGAAAGAGTTGCTATTTTTCAAGCGGGAGCCTTATATCCTGGCGTAGGAATAGAAAAATTGGCAATAACTGCTACCTCTATAAATTATGTGGTAGATAGGCCAGCAGCCCCATGCGGTAATTGTAGGCAATCTATTGCTGAGTACGAACAAAAACAAAAAAGCCCAATTACTATTTTAATGATGGGTGAGACTGGAGAAATAATAAAATGCAATTCTCTTTCTGATATACTTCCCTTTGCGTTTGATAATTCCTTTTTGAAATAGCTATTACACTTCTTTTTTCCTAAAATTCACTAAACATTTTGATAATAATTAAGTGAACTGATTTTGGTGTGAAGCTTTTTATTCAATTTTTTTTCGCTATTGATTTAATGTGTATTTTTGTTTTTCGTTTCAGCAAATATTCTACTAAAAATTAAAGATTGATGGAAAAAATCACCAAGGAAGTTTATCTAAAGTGGTATGAGGATATGTTGTTCTGGAGGAAGTTTGAAGACAAACTGGCTGCAGTCTACATACAACAAAAAGTTAGAGGGTTTCTTCATCTATATAACGGTCAGGAAGCAGTTTTGGCAGGAGCATTGCATGCAATGGATTTGTCCAAGGATAAAATGATTACCGCATATAGAAATCACGTTCAGCCTATAGGTATGGGCGTTGATCCTAAAAGAGTAATGGCCGAGCTTTACGGAAAGGTTACCGGGACTTCACAAGGAATGGGTGGTTCTATGCATATTTTTTCTAAAGAAAAAGGTTTTTATGGCGGACATGGCATTGTAGGTGGACAAATTCCTCTTGGAGCTGGTTTAGCATTTGCTGATAAGTATTTTAAACGAGATGCCGTTACCATTTGTTATATGGGTGATGGTGCCGTTAGGCAAGGTTCTTTGCACGAAACTTTTAACTTGGCTATGCTTTGGCAATTGCCTGTTGTTTTTGTTTGTGAAAACAATGGTTATGCAATGGGAACATCAGTTGCAAGAACATCCTACTCAACAGAAATTTGGAAATTAGGATTGGGGTATGAAATGCCTTGTGGCCCAGTTGATGGGATGGATCCTGTTACCGTAGCTAAAGAAATGAGTAAGGCTATTGAAAGGGCAAGAAGCGGAGGGGGACCCACTTTCTTGGAAATGAAAACCTATAGGTATAGAGGACATTCCATGTCCGATGCCCAACATTATAGAACAAAGGAAGAGGTTGAAGAATACAAAAAGATTGATCCCATAACTCAAGTTTTAGATATTATCAAAGAGAACAAGTACGCTTCTGATGATGAAATAAAGGATATAAATAAAAGTGTGAAGGATAGGGTTGCTGAGTGTGAGAAATTTGCAGAAGAATCTGAATATCCACCAGTAAACCAATTATATGATATGGTTTACGAACAAGAAGATTATCCATTTTTACAACATAAATTATAAATAATGGCAGTAATAATTAATATGCCAAGGCTAAGTGATACCATGGAAGAAGGTACAGTAGCAAAGTGGTTAAAGAATGTGGGAGATAAAGTTGAAGAAGGAGATATTTTGGCCGAAATTGAGACGGATAAAGCTACAATGGAGTTTGAGTCCTTTAATGAAGGAACATTATTACATATTGGAATAGCTGAAGGAGATGGAGCTCCTGTTGACTCACTTTTAGCCATTATAGGTGAGGAAGGAGAGGATATTTCTGGTTTATTAAATGGGTCCGCTTCTTTGGAAACTAAAGAAGAAATCTCTAAAGAAACCGAATCTGTTGTTGAAGAAAAAACCGAAAGTGCTACGACGGAGGCTGTGGAAGTTCCAGAAGGTGTGGAAATTGTAAAAATGCCACGTCTTAGTGATACTATGGAAGAAGGTACTGTTGCCTCATGGTTAAAAAAAGTAGGAGACACAGTTGAAGAAGGGGATATTTTAGCTGAAATAGAAACAGATAAGGCTACCATGGAGTTCGAGTCCTTTTACTCGGGAATCTTATTATATGTTGGCATTCAGGAAGGAGAATCAGCTCCTGTAGATTCGGTTTTGGCTGTTATTGGCCCAGAAGGTACAGATGTAGATGGTGTGTTGAGTGCCAAACCATCAGGGGAAAAATCAAAAACACTAGTAAAGGAAACGTCAACTGTAGTTGCAGAAACTAAATCTGAAACTCCTGTTGCTGTTGTGTCAGCGTCAAACCAAGGTGGACGTATATTGGCATCACCTTTGGCGAAGAAGATTGCTCAAGAAAAAGGAGTAGATTTATCCAAAGTAGCTGGAACAGGAGACCATGGAAGGATTGTTAAGAAAGATATAGAAAATTATCAGCCAACGAAAGAAGCCGAGCAACCAGTTACTGTTCCTGAAAGTAAAGAAACTTCAAGTGCGTCGGTTGCACCTATGGTTTTACCAGTTGGAGAAGAAAGTACAGAAGAGGTTAAAAACTCACAAATGCGTAAGGTAATTGCCAAGCGTTTAAGTGAATCTAAATTTACGGCACCACATTATTATCTTACTATTGAGGTAGATATGGACAACGCCAAAGCATCAAGGGTTCAAATAAATAGCTTGCCAGACACCAAGGTATCTTTTAACGATATGGTATTAAAGGCTTGTGCAATGGCTCTTAAAAAACATCCTCAAGTAAATACTACTTGGAGTGCTGATGCTATGATTTACAATCATCATATACATATTGGTGTGGCGGTTGCAGTCCCAGATGGCTTGGTTGTGCCGGTCGTAAAGTTTGCAGACCAACTAGGGTTAATGCAAATTGGAGCTACTGTAAAGGATATGGCAGGAAGGGCAAGAAATAAAAAATTGACTCCAGCTGAAATGGAAGGCAGTACTTTCACGGTTTCTAATTTAGGAATGTTTGGTATTTTGGAATTCACATCAATTATCAATCAACCAAATTCTGCTATTTTATCAGTAGGGGCCATTGTAGAAAAACCTGTGGTAAAAAATGGTGAAATAGTTGTGGGAAGTACCATGAAAGTTACGCTGGCATGTGACCACCGAACTGTGGATGGTGCTACTGGAGCTCAGTTCTTGCAAACACTAAGGGCTTATCTGGAAAACCCAGTGACCATGTTGGCATAAAACTTAGAATAAAAACTAATAAAAAAAGCATTCCATTGATTTTGGGATGCTTTTTTTATCTTTAAACAATACTAAATAAAGTAAAATGAAAAAAATTATTGGAATATTGATTGCATCATTGTGTATAGCATGTGGTGGGTCGAATAAAATTTCAAAAGCTAATGCTGCAGATACTATTGGTGGTCCAGAGGGTGTAAAAGGAAGTATAGTTTCAGAGGAACAAAAAAGTCCCGATAAAATTCCTGTATCTTCTAAATATGTGAAGGGAGAAGCGAAACCCATCAATTTTTCAAGTAAGGAAAATGTGGGTGAAATCATAAGTTTTTTAGCTTCTGATGACTTAAAAGGAAGAGATTCTGGTAGTGAGGGAATAGCTGAAGCTGCCAAATACATTGAAAATATTTTTGAGACCAATAACATAGCACCATATTTTCAATCTTATAAAGATACCTTATCAAACTTTGAAAAAACATCTTATAATGTGGTTGGAGTTGTTGAAGGAAATGACGCCAATCTTAAGAAAGAATATATTATTGTTGGAGCCCATTATGACCATATTGGTGAGATAAAAGCAGAAAACGGTGATGCGATTGCCAATGGGGCCAATGACAATGCATCAGGAACCACCACAGTTTTAGAATTGGCCAGATATTTTGGCAATGCCAGAACCAATAAACGAAGCATTATTTTTGCTTTGTTCAGTGCTGAAGAAAAAGGCCTTTTGGGTTCAAAGCATCTGGCAAAAAAGTTAAAGAGTCAAAACTTGAATTTGTATGCTATGTTGAATTTTGAAATGGTCGGAGTACCGTTGGTGGACAAAGATTATTTTATGTATGTCACAGGGTATGAAAATTCCAATTTAGCTGAGGTAAGCAATAAATATGCAAAAGAGAAACTAATTGGATTCTTGCCTACTGCAAAGGAGTTTAACTTGTTTCAGCGATCTGACAACTATCCTTTTCATCAAGAGTTTGGAGTTCCATCGCAGACCTATTGTACTTTTGATTTTACAAATTTTGACCATTATCATAAAGTTGGGGATGAGGTATCTTTAATGGATTTTGAACATATGGCAAAGCTGGTAAATAAATCGATTCCTGTAATTCAAGGAATAGCCAATGCTAAAACTAAAGAAGTAAAATATAATTAATGGCACATGTTATAATTACAGGTACTAGTAGAGGTATTGGTTTTGAACTGGCCAGGCTTTTTGCGGATGATGGTCATAAGGTATTGGCTTTGTCCCGAAACGAAGAGCCTGTAAAGAATTTGAAGCACCCTAATATTGTTAGTTTTCCTTTTGATTTATCTGTCGCAGAACACTTGGAAAAACTCACTGATTTTATGGAAACATTTATGCCCACAGTGGATGTTTTGGTAAATAATGCAGGTAGGTTAATGAGTAAACCTTTTTTAGAAACCACCATTGAGGATTTCATGAAGGTGTATGAAGTAAATGTCTTCGGGGTGGCCCAAATCACCAAGAAAGTGTTACCCAAAATGGGAGAGAATGGACATGTGGTAAACATAAGTTCTATGGGTGGCGTACAAGGAAGTTTAAAGTTTGCTGGTTTATCAGCCTATAGTTCCAGTAAAGGAGCATTAATCACTTTGACCGAGTTACTGGCTGAAGAATACAAAAGTACAGGCCCTTCATTTAATGTTTTGGCTCTCGGAGCTGTGCAAACAGAAATGCTTGAAGAAGCTTTTCCAGGTTACCAAGCTCCCACAACTGCATTGGAAATGGCAGTATACATTAAAGAGTTTGCACTAACTGGGCAAAAACTTTACAATGGGAAATTGCTGCAGGTAAGTAATAGTACGCCTTAATGGAGGAAGTCCTTCTAAAATATATTCCAGAGCGTGCTCTTTCACCTTGTTTAGAACTTGTTAAAATGTATGAGGTTAATCTAAAGATTGTAAATCAAAGGGTTACTAGACATGGCGATTATAGAAGACTGCCCAATGGTTCTCACCAAATAACAGTAAATGCCACTTCTAATAAATATAGTTTTCTAATCACACTAATTCATGAAATAGCCCACTTGGTGGCATTTGAAAAATATGGTAGGAGAATAAAACCTCATGGGAAGGAATGGAAACACACTTTTCAATATTTAATGCTACCTTTTATAAGACCAGAAATCTTTCCATCGAAGTTATTGCCCATTTTAGCGAATCATTTTAAAAATCCAAAAGCGAGCAGCGGTACAGACGCCAATTTATCCTTAGCTTTGAAGCAATTTGATGCATCTACGGATAAAACTTATGTTTTTGAATTGCCTCTAGGGAGTATATTTAGAATATATAATGGGAAGCTGTTCAAAAAAGGAAATAAAAGGGTTAAAAGGTTTGAATGTGTTGAAATGGCAACTGGAAAAATGTACTTATTTCAGCCAAATGCTGAGGTAGAGTTGATAAAGGATTAATTAGTACTTGGTTGAATGTAAGTGAGACCTAAAAAAGTGGTTATGAATAAAAATTATTTCGCAGTTTTAATGGCTGGTGGTGTCGGGTCAAGATTTTGGCCTATTAGTACTTCCGATTATCCAAAACAGTTTCATGATATGCTTGGAACTGGGGATACTTTAATTCAAAAGACCTTTAAGAGACTTAATAAATTTGTTCCCGCAGAGAATATTTTAATTCTTACTAATGAACGCTACAATGATTTGGTACTGGAACAATTGCCTATGGTAAAACAACAACAAGTTGTTTTAGAACCAGCTATGCGCAATACAGCACCTTGTATTTTGTACGCTTCATTAAAGATTCAGAAAGAAAATCCAAATGCGGTGATAATTGTTGCACCTAGTGATCATTGGATAGAGGATGAAGAAGCTTTTGCCAAGAATGTTACAACTTGTTTTGCAAAATGTGAAGAGGAGGAGGTGCTTTGTACTTTGGGAATAAAACCTACTTTTCCGAATACAGGTTTTGGATATATTGAGTATGAAAAAGGAAATGATTCTGAATTAAAAAAAGTAAACCAGTTTAGGGAAAAACCAGATTACGATACAGCGAAGGAGTTTTTGGCACAAGGTAATTTTTTATGGAATGCCGGGATTTTTATGTGGGGAGCAAATACCATTGTGAATGCCTTTAAAAAGTATCAGCCAGCACAATATGAACTTTTTGAAAAAGGAATTTCTTGTTATAATACTACTGAAGAACAAGATTTTATAAATAAAAATTATCCTAAAGCGGAAAATGTTTCCATTGATTATGCTATCTTGGAACAGTCCAAATCTATCTATGTGCTACCAGCTACTTTTGATTGGAACGATTTAGGAACGTGGGGTTCACTGTATGATAAATTGGATAAGGATGAAAGCAATAATGCAGTTGTAAACTCTCAGGTTTTATGTGAAGATGCCCAAGGCAATATGATTCGTTCACCAAAAGGGAAAGTGGTTGTTGTGGATGGGTTAAATGATTATATTATTGTCGATAAGGAAGAAGTACTACTAATTTATCCTAAATCAAAAGAACAAGACATAAAGAAAGTTCTCGGCAAGGTAAAAGACACCTATGGAGACCAGTACGGATAATATATGAGCCAAGATTTTAATAACAATGACTCTACAAACCCAGACGATAGGGTAGAGGAAGTAAAAAAGGACTTTCAAGGACTTTTGGGAAGTACTAAAAAGTTCCTAACGGAACTTCTTGATATAAGAAGTAATACTGACCAAGATGCTACCAAAGAGTCCATCATTGCAGATATTCCTTTTAAAGGACATACATCTTGGATATTGGTATGTTCTATTTTTATTGCATCAGTTGGATTAAACGCCAATTCTACAGCGGTTGTTATTGGAGCCATGTTAATTTCTCCCTTAATGGGACCTATTTTAGGAATGGGAATGTCTTTGGCTATTAATGATATTGATACTCTTAGACGTTCTCTAAAAAACTTTGCGGTAATGGTAGTGCTTAGTATACTTACGGCATACTTGTTTTTTGCCTTGTTTCCATTACGTCATGAGTCTTCTGAGCTTTTGGCTAGAACAGAACCTGATATTAGAGATGTATTAATTGCTTTTTTTGGAGGTTTAGCATTAGTAATTGCACGAGCTAAAAAAGGAACCATTGCAAGTGTGATTTTTGGGGTTGCCATTGCTACAGCACTTATGCCTCCTCTTTGTACGGTTGGGTTTGGATTAGCAATAGGGAATGGGGAATATGCCTTAAAGGCCATGTTCTTGTTTACCATTAATACTATTTTTATTGGCTTAGCTACTTTCTTAATAATTAAGTATTTACGTTTTCCAATGGTTCGTTATGCTAATTCCAAAAGAAGGAGGCTTATTGGACGAATAGCTTCTCTTTTGGCTATTTTGGTAATGTTACCAGCGGGTTATACTTTTTATAATGCGCTTCAAGAATCTAGATATATGACCCAAGCACAGGAATTAATTAATGAGACTATTGCTGTATATCAATTTAAGGATAGAGGCAGATATATGGAGAACCTTACTCAAATCGATTATAATGAAGATGGGAATTCTGTTATAGAATTGGTTTGTATGGGGGATGAATTAATACCTGAAAACATTATTGATACTTGGAGAGCTCAGAAAGCCAATTACTCCAAACTTGACAATACGGAATTAAAAGTGGTTCAAGGTGGCAGGGATGACTCTGAAGAGAAGTTTAATTACGTTAATGAGTTATACGAATCTAAAAAAGCTGAATTACTGAATAAAGATGAAAGAATTCGCCTATTGGAAGATGAACTTTCTGGGTTGAGTAAGTTGGCTTCTAGCCAGATTCCTTTCTCAGAAATAAGTGCTGAGGCAAAAGTAAATTATGAGAACTTGGAATCTCTAGGATTTTCACGTACCATAAAAACCGATTTCAAAAAAATTGATACTGTTCCTATTTTTGAAGTAAAATGGAAAAACATATCGAATAGGAAAAAAGTAGATGAGGATACTAAAAAACTGAGTAGTTGGTTGAAACTTCGCCTAAAAGACAGTACTATTCAGGTTAAATAGTTTAATTTCTTTCTTCAATATACATCTGCCGTACTTTTTTAAATAGCTCGGATGAGTAGACAAAATTAGTGACAGCTTCGTTGTCGGTTTTAAAGATTTCGTTTTTAGTGCCTTCCCATTCCTTGATGCCATTTTTAAGAAACACAATTTTTTGACCAATTTCCATTACGGAATTCATGTCGTGGGTATTTATGACTGTGGTAATATCATATTCTTCAGTAATTTCCTTAATAAGGTTGTCAATAAGAATAGCCGTTTTGGGATCCAAACCAGAATTAGGTTCGTCACAGAACAAATACTTAGGATTCATTACAATAGCCCTAGCAATGGCCACCCTTTTTTGCATTCCTCCAGATATTTCAGAAGGATATTTATGATGTGCATCAATAAGATTCACTCTTTTTAAAACAAAATCGACCCTGTCTTGCATCTCAGATTTGGATTGTTTGGTAAACATACCCAAGGGGAACATTACATTGCCCTCAACAGTCATGGAATCAAATAAAGCACTTCCTTGGAAAACCATGCCCATGTCTTGTCTTAAATCTCTTTTTTCTGCACTAGAAAGTTCAGAGTAAATCTTTCCATCGTAGTCTATACTACCTTCCTCTGGTGTAAATAGACCTAATAGACATTTTAAGAAAACAGTTTTTCCTGAGCCACTTTGTCCAATGATTAAATTGGTTTTTCCTGTGTCAAAAGAGGTTGAAATTCCTTTAAGAACATCAGTGTCTCCAAAAGACTTATATATATTGTTCACCTTTATCATTAGCCCAAGAGAAGTTGTGTTAAAATATAGTTCAATATAATAATTGCAACACTCGTCCAAACAAAGGCGGTAGTACTTGCTTTCCCTACTTCTAAAGCTCCACCTTTCATATAATAGCCATGAAAAGATGGAATCGTAGCAATAACAAAAGCGAATACAATGGTTTTTAGAAAAGAATAGGTAACATGAAAAGGAATAAAATCCATTTGTAGGCCTTCTATAAAGTCAGCACTAGCGCTAAACCCGCCAAAAACTCCTGCAATCCAACCTCCTAAAATACCAACATACATAGCAATTGCAATTGCAAAAGGGTACATAAGCATGGCTATAATTTTAGGAAATACAAGGTAGTTTAAGGAATTGACACCCATGACTTCCAGTGCATCAATTTGCTCTGTAACTCTCATGGTTCCAATACTAGATGTTATATAGGAACCTACTTTACCAGCCATAATAATAGAGGTAAATGTGGGGGCAAATTCTAGAATAACCGATTGCCTAGTTGCAAACCCAATTAAGTTCCTTGGAATCAAAGGATTTGTAATGTTCAATGCAGTCTGTATAGCAACAACACCCCCAATAAAGAATGAAATAAAAATAATAATGCCTAAAGAACCATAAATAAGTTCATCTATTTCCTTTAATATTAGCGATTTCATTATTGACCATTTTGTAGGTTTTTTAAAAACCTCCCATATCATAATAAAATAGCTGCCAATAGATGCTATATAATTCATGTAGTAAAAGTATACTTCTTGGTGTAAAAATAACAATTATGGGTGGTATTTAACCTTCATTTAAACTTTTAAACTCTTATTTTCTTTAATTTTACTTCCATAAGAAATTCAAGATGATAAAACACAAATACCTTCTATTTACACTGACTTTTTTATTTGTTTTTTCAATAAGTGAGACAGTTGCACAAAGAAAATCAAAAAAACAACCAATAATCCAAACTGATGCTACTTTGTCTACTTCTCCAAAATTGGTTGTGGGCATTGTTGTGGATCAAATGAGGTATGATTATCTTACCAGATTTTGGAGTCATTATGGGGAGGGTGGATTTAAAAGAATGGTAAACGAGGGATTTACCTGTAAGAACAATCATTTTAATTACGCTCCAACCAGTACGGGGCCTGGACATACATCAGTTTATACAGGAACTACGCCAGCTACCCATGGTATTATTGGCAACAATTGGTACGATAAGAAAATTGATAAGGAAGTATATTGTGCTTCTGACGATAATTATGTATCTGTTGGAACAATGACCGATGCCGGCCAAATGTCTCCTCATAGAATGAATGTTACTACTATAACCGATCAATTGAGATTGCACACCCAAATGCGAGGTAAGACCATAGCAATTGCTTTGAAAGATAGGGGAGCGGTTTTACCAGGTGGCCATACGGCAAATGCAGCTTATTGGTTTTATGGTGAAAATGAGGGGAATTGGATTACCAGTTCTTATTATATGAATGATTTGCCTCAATGGGTAAAAGATTTTAATGCCAAGCGTAGTGTAGATCAATATAAAAAACCTTGGAATACCCTCAAGGATATTAATACATATTTGGAAAGTGGTGAAGATGTAAATAAGTATGAAGGTTTGTTTAAAGGAGAAACCACTTCCGCTTTTCCACATGATGTGCCAAGTCTTTGGGATGAAAATGATGAATATGACATATTGAAAGCTACCGCATATGGAAACAGTATAACTGCAGATTTTGCTTTAGAAACTCTAAAAGCCGAAAGTTTGGGTATGGACAACATTCCGGATTTTTTAGCGGTGAGTTTTTCCAGTACCGATTATGTGGGTCACAAATTTGGAGTAAATTCAAAAGAAGTTCAGGATACTTATTTAAGGTTGGACAAGGATTTGGAACGCCTTTTCAATGGTTTGGATGCACAGGTTGGTATTGGTGAATATACTGTATTTTTAACTGCCGATCATGGTGCAATTGATGTTCCTAATTATTTAAAAGATAATAAAATACCAGCTAGTAACAAGGGCATGGGTTCTATGAAGGATTCTTTTATGGAGTTTCTAAAATTTACATTTGGAACTACTGACGTGGTAAAAAACATCTCAAATGGACAGGTTTTTCTGGACCATAAAGTAATAGATAATTTGGATATGGATTTGGATGATGCCCAAGAAGAAATTGCCATGGAACTATTAAATTATGAAGCTGTAGAGAGAGTATATACGGCACATCAAATGTGGGCTAACCCATATACAAAAGGGATTCCTTATATATTACAGAATGGATACAACCAAAAACGCTCTGGGGATGTTCTGTTAGTTTTGAAGCCAGGATATATAGATTATTCCGAAACGGGTTCCACACATGGTTCTGCGCAAATTTATGATACTCATGTACCATTATTGTTCTTTGGAAAAGGAATTAAAAAAGGAAGTACTGTGGCTAGAACCGAAATTCCTGATATTGCTCCTACGATTGCATCGTTATTGGGTATTGCATTTCCAAATGGAACTACAGGGAAACCTCTTAGCGAGGTGTTAGAATAATTTATTCCAAATCCCTTTCCAACGATATTTTCTAATGAAAGAACCTTCTTTTTTGGTGACAAATCTTGGGTAATTTTTAAAAAAAGCATTTAGATAGCCAAAAATCATATTGATATAAAGAGTTGGGCTTTTGGCTTGCCAAGCCATTTTAAGGGCTGCCAATTTAGCTAAGGGTAGTCCGTAGCGCATTTTGTACAAAGCTTCTCCTTTTGCAAATTTGTTTTTATTAGAATAAGATTGCCCCGTAGGTCGCAAGTGTTTTACATGTAGAGAAGCATCGGTTACTGTATCAAAATCATGATATTTTGCTAAAAGCACATCTACTGTATCCCAGCCAACTGCAGGACGCAAACCTCCTAATTTATCAAAACAGGCTTTGTGATATAGTTTAATGGGCCCCCGAATGTGGTTTTTGTCGGCAATGTTTTCATATACCCATTTCCCATTTTTTTTTATAAATAAAAGCCCAGAGCACATGCCCAATTTCCAATTGCTTTGAAAATGGTTTAGCATGGTTTCAAAATAGGTAGGAGGGAGAATTAAATCAGCATCAAACTTTCCGATTAAATTATATTCCGATACATGTTTTAATCCTAAATTAAAGGTATCCACTACTTTTTTTCCTGGAGTATGTTCATCGGTTGAAGTATTTTGAATTACCCGAATCCAATCATGTTTTTTTGCATATTCTGAAACAATTGAGTAAGTGTTGTCACTTGAATTATCATCTACTATAATAAGTTCATTTGGTAGAACAGTTTGCTCAACAAAAGAATCCAAACAGTCTTTTAGATAAGTTTCTTCGTTATGAGCAGGAATGATAATACTAATTTGCATGGTTGATAGTTTCAAAAAGCAAATTACAAATACATATTGAATCTAAAAGTCATTTCGAATGAAAAGAGAAATCCAAATTTTATTAAAATTATTTCCGATTATGAAACCTTTCGACTTTGTTCAAGACGACATAATAATCAGAGAAGAGCTATTTTCGTTCAGCATACACAATATAATATCTGGGTGTAAAAAGCCTCAACAAAGGTCTAATTCCAATTTTTTTAACTGGATTAGTCCATTTTGCTCGATCCTTTATTTCCCAGCCCGCTTTTTCCAAGAGCCAATCAAATTGCCAATCTTCAAATTCATGGTAATGCCTATCCCACATATCGGTTTTGCTTCTATATGCAGATGAAAACCACAAACGCATTGGGATACTGGCAACTAATTTATCAGCTTTTATTTCTTTAAGTACATTTAATGGGGCTAAGAGATGCTCAAAAATTTCAAAAGCTGTTACCACTTGTTCTTTTGATGCAATAACCGAAGAAAAATCAACATCTAAATCTTCACCTTTCGTATTGGTGACTATATATCCTTCTTGTTTTAAGATGGTAGAAAAAGGATTTTCTACGCCTAAATCCAAAATGGCTTGGTCTTTAGAAATATGTTTTTGAAGAAATTCTAATGTGTGTTTGTATCTTTTGCTTGGGTATACCTTGTACATGCTAGTATTTATAGACAATGGCGTTGATATTCATTCCGGCACCAACACTGGCAAAGATAACAACATCTCCTTTTTGCACATCCTGATTTTCAATCTTTCCACGTCTTACCATATCAAAAAGAGTGGGTACGGTTGCTACGGAATTGTTGCCTATTTTACTAATGTTCATGGGCATTATACCTTTAGGAACTTCCTTGTTGTACAATTTATAAAAACGTTTTACAATGGCTTCATCCATTTTTTCATTGGCTTGATGGATAAATATTTTTTTTATATCATCAATTCCAAATTTAGTTTCATCCAAACAATCTTTTAAAGTCTGTGGTACATGTGTTACAGCAAATTCATAGATTTTTCTGCCATACATTTTAATGTATTTGGTGTCTTCTTTTGATTCTTGATTGTACGATTCTCCAAAGAAAAGATAATATGCCTCGCCATTAGCATATGTGGCAGAGGTATGGTTGAGTATGTTTCCATCACTACCGGCTTCTAGAATGGTAGCACCAGCCCCATCAGAATATATCATACTGTCCCTATCATGAGGGTCCGTTACTCTGGAAAGGGTTTCTCCACCAATGACCAAACATTTTTTTGCCATACCGCTTTTAATAAATGCTTGTGCCTGTATTACGCCTTCAATCCACCCTGGGCAACCAAACAAAATGTCATAAGCCACACATTTAGGATTTTTAATTCTAAGATTGTGTTTTACCCTCGTGGCTAAACTTGGAAGCATGTCCCCTTGTTTTTCTCCATAGGTAATATCCCCAAAATTGTGTGCAAATATAATATAGTCTAATTCTTCCTTATCTATTCCTGCATCTTTTATGGCCTTTTCCGCGGCAAGCGAGCCTAAATCTGAAGTTTTTAAATTTTTCTCAGCGTACCTTCTTTCCGAAATTCCGGTAATGGATTTAAACTTTTCTATGATTACATCATTAGAATTGCCAAAAGCAGTTCCGTCTGCATTTAAAAATTCGTGCTTACTAAAATCTGTATTTTCAATTTTTATGGAAGGAACATAACATCCAGTCCCCGTAATACCAATATTCATATAGTCAATATAATTAATCTCTTAAATATACCGAAAAAATAGGTTTTAGAAGAAAAAGTGTACCCAATCTATACGATGTTCAACGGTACTAATACTTGATTTTTATTTTATGAGAGATTGACAAAAATCCTTAAAAAACCCTTGCTTTTTGCATAAAAGAGTCCTTCTTACATCTCGGCATACGCCTCAATAGGGGTACAGGTACAGATTAAATTACGATCGCCATAGGCATCATCTACTCTCCTGACACTTGGCCAAAATTTATTCTCAGAAACATATGGTAATGGAAAAGCTGCCTCTTGGCGGGTGTATGGAAAATCCCAATCATTACTAGTCACCATATCCAAAGTATGTGGAGCATTTTTTAGCACATTGTTTGGGTTCTCAGCATTATCAATTTCTTGTCGGATAGAAAGCATGGCATTACAAAAGCGATTTAATTCTGCCAAACATTCACTTTCGGTAGGTTCTATCATAAGAGTCCCAGCGACTGGAAACGAAACCGTAGGAGCATGAAAACCATAGTCCATTAAACGTTTTGCGATATCCGTAACCTCAATACCATTTTGTTTAAAAGGTCTACAATCAATTATCATTTCATGTGCAGCCCTTCCTTGTTCACCTGTATAGAGCACATCATATCCAGAGCTCAATCTGGTTTTAATATAATTGGCATTTAAAATGGCAATTTTTGTGGACTGAGATAGACCATATTCCCCCAGCATTTTAATATAGGCATATGAAATTAAACATACCAATGAACTTCCCCAAGGAGCTGCAGAAATGGCCGTTATGGCACTTTCACCTCCAGTTTTGATTATTGGATTACTTGGAAGAAATGGCACCAATTGTTCTGCAACACATATGGGTCCAACCCCTGGACCACCACCGCCATGCGGAATAGCAAAAGTTTTATGTAAATTTAAATGGCAAACGTCGGCTCCAACAGTTGCTGGGTTGGTAAGCCCAACCTGTGCATTCATATTTGCACCATCCATATATACCTGTCCGCCATTATCATGGATAATTTTTGTAATGTGTTTTATAGATGATTCAAAAACCCCATGGGTTGATGGATATGTGACCATTAATGCTGATAAATTATCTTTATATAAGATTGCCTTTTCTTCTAAATCAGCTACGTCAATATTTCCTTTTTCATCGGTTTTGGTTACTACTACCTTCATGCCTGCCATTACAGCTGATGCAGGATTGGTTCCGTGTGCTGATGCAGGAATTAAACAAATATTCCTATGTCCTTCTCCTGTAGATTTGTGATAAGCACGTATAACCATCAATCCAGCAAATTCCCCTTGTGCTCCAGAATTGGGTTGTAAAGAAGTAGCTGAAAAGCCTGTAATTATGCTTAAATCTTGTTCCAATTCTTTAAGTACTGTTTGGTAACCTTCTACCTGGTTAATAGGTGCAAAAGGATGGATGTTCCCCCATTTTGGAGAACTTAATGGTAACATTTGGGTTGCGGCATTCAATTTCATGGTACAAGAGCCCAATGAAATCATAGAATGGTTTAGGGATAAATCCCTACGCTCCAGTTTTTTAATGTAACGCATCAATTCGGTTTCAGAATGATATGAATTAAATACTTCAGCTTCCAAAAAAGGAGTATCTCTTTGAAGGAACTCTGGAATTACATCATCTATTGAAGTTGAAAATGACATATTTTCTTTTGATAGATTCAATTCCCTAAAACAAGAAATAATATTCTCAATATCACTTTCTGTTGAGGCTTCATTTATAGAGATTGAAACAGTTTTTTCATCAATATAATTAAAGTTGATATCCTTTTTCTCGGCAATGTCTTTTAAAGCAGAAGTATTATTTACTGAAATATTGAGCGTGTCAAAGAAAATTGAATTTAATTGAACAAACCCATAACTCTCTAGGGTTCTACTTACAGACTTTGCTGAACGGTGTACTTTGTTAGCAATATATTTTAACCCTTTTGGTCCATGATACACGGTATACATACCTGCCATAACAGCCAATAAAACCTGTGAGGTACAAATGTTGGAAGTGGCTTTGTCTCTTTTAATGTGTTGTTCGCGAGTTTGTAAAGCCATACGCATGGCACTGTTGCCATCCATATCTTTGGTGACACCAATGATTCTGCCCGGAATATTTCTTTTGTATTCTTCTTTTGTTGCAAAGAAAGCAGCATGGGGACCGCCATAACCTAACGGAATTCCAAAACGCTGTGTAGTGCCCACTACAACGTCCACACCAATTTCACCTGGGGCCTTTAATAAAACCAAACTAAGAATATCCGCCGCAACCGCTACTTTAATATCGTTCTCTTTAGCTTTTACTACAAAATCAGCATAATCATAAACTTGTCCATGTTTGCCTGGGTATTGCAAGATGGTACCATAAAAATCTGTTCCAAAACTAAATTCTTCATGGTTACCTACAACCAATTCAATTCCCAATGGAGTGGAACGGGTTTGTAATAATGATAAGGTTTGTGGCAGAATTTCCTCTGAGACAAAGAACTTTACTACGTCTCTTTTCTTTTGCTCCCTACTTCTTACGTTAAGGAGCATGGTCATAGCCTCTGCCGCCGCTGTACTTTCATCCAAAAGGGACGCATTAGCAAGTTCCATTCCTGTTAAATCGGTTACCATGGTTTGGAAATTCAATAAAGCTTCCAATCTGCCTTGTGCAATTTCTGCTTGGTAAGGTGTATAGGCTGTGTACCAGCCCGGGTTTTCCAATATATTTCTTTGAATAACGGAGGGTGTAATGGACTCATGATAACCCAAACCGATATAGGATTTAAACACCTTGTTTTTTTCAGACAGATTATTGATGTGTGTCAAGAACTCATGCTCACTCATGGCAACGGAGAGATTCAATGGTTCTTTTAACCGAATATCATTCGGAATGGTTTCTTGTATTAGTTGATCCAAGCTATCTGCGCTAATAGTTTTTAGCATATGCTCTTGGTCTTCTTCCCATACACCAATATGGCGTAATGCAAACACATCTGTCTTCATAATTTCACATAAAAAAGAGCTTCAAAAATAGCTATTAATTATGTCAAAAGTCACCGATAAAGTGTCTCTGTATGCTAAAGTTTTTAACCAAAACATCACCTTATTAACAGTTTGGCTATTTTTGTTCAATAAGCAAGCTATAATTAGTAAAAAACACTTAGATGTTTATTGATACATTTTAGCTTTTCAATTGAAATTTAAAACAATGAACTGGATAAAACGTTTTTTTGATTTTTATCTGGATGCCAGTATCCATGTGGCACTTTCTGTTCTTGCTCTTTTTCATATTTCACATTTTTTTTTGGAAATTCCATTGAACAACCATCTTGCCCTTTTTGTTTTTTTTGGCACCATCGCTTGTTATAATTTTATAAAATATGGAGTAGAGGCAGAGAAGTATATTTTGGTGGCAAACAGATACCATAAAAATATTCAATTTGTAAGTTTTATAGCTTTGGGTATTGCTTTGTACCATGCTTATTTTTTACCTGTCCATATTTGGAAGGCTCTTGCTGTAATGGTTTTGTTAACTGGTTTTTATGCTTTACCAGTTTTTCCTAAATCAAAAAATTTGAGAAGCTTAGGTGTTCTTAAGATATTTTTAGTGGCATTGGTATGGGCTGGAACCACAGTTGTTTTACCAATAGTCGCAGCCCAGAAAAACATAAATTGGGATGTATGGATAGAAGCCTCCCAGCGTTTTCTTTTAGTATTGATATTGCTTTTACCCTTTGAAATTAGAGATTTACAGTATGATTCGCCCGACTTAAAAACGTTACCACAGCGTTATGGTGTTGCTAGAACAAAAATAATAGGGGCCTTTACTGTGGTTCTTTTTTTCTTTTTGACTTTTTTGATTGATGAGCTTTCGCTTTTGGAAACTATTTCGAAAGGAATTTTGTTTTTGGGATTGGGTGTATTGATGTTTATTACCAATAGAAGTCAAAAAAAATATTTCTCATCTTTTTGGGTAGAGGCAATTCCTATTTTTTGGTGGGTATTAATTTTTGGGTTAGGGATGTGGATTTAAAGCTTAGGCTTTATTTTCTCTTTCATGTCCACTTTATCTGCTTCCGTAAGGCTATGGAGTTCAGCTTTATTGCAAAGTGAAGTAAGGTGCGAATTTTTTTTACTGAATTTAGAACATGTTTTGCAAATAAGCATGTGAAGCTTAAGATTTAACTTCTCAATAAAGGTAGCTTCCTTGTATTGTGTCTTGTTGCATATTGTTGCTGCTTCTTCGCAAGAAATCATAATTAAAACCAATTTTCATTGAGGCAACCCATAAGAGCTGTTCTAGCTCTATGTATCATTACCCAAAGGTTAGACGGATTTATTCCAAGCTCTTTACAAATATCTTCTGTACTTACTCCCTGGATTGTTTTCATGGTAAAGACCAATGACTGTTTTTTTGGTAGTTTGGCGATACAATCCTGTATGGCCAGTCCCAATTCTTCATTCTCAATAAAATCATTCTCCAAAGTACTAAACGGGTCCGCAACTTGTTCCTCTAGCCAATCCCCATCGGAATCAGTATTGGAACCATAATTAATACGAACTTCGGCCTTCCCTTTTTTTGAATTTATTTTTCTGTAATGGTCAATTACCTTTCTTTTTAAGATAGCAATGAGCCATGTGCGTTCTGTGGCATCTCCTTTGTAGTTCTTGGCCGATTTTAAACCTGCAAAAAAAGTCTCTTGTACTAAATCCTTGGCGACCTCAGAGTCGCTTACGCGAGCTACTGCATAGTTAAAAAGGTAGTCTGCATAAGCATCCACCCATTTGTTAGGATGTAATTGATTTGTTGTCATTTTTTCTTCGATATCAAAAGTAAAGGAATTTTTTATCATTAAATATTATTAGCTTTGGTAAAAACAAGTATTTATGAAGCGTTTTCTATTTCTTTTTGTATTGATTTTTAGTCAAATAGGTTGTTCACAAAAAAAGGAAATTCCTATCACAGAACTATCACAAGCTGATATTGAAAATGGCATTTTAGTGGATGTACGTACTCCAGAAGAATATAATGCCGGACATTTGGACAATGCCCTGAATATTAATTGGTTTGATGAAGATTTTGCCAAGCAGTTTGAAACAATCGATAAGGGTAAAACAATTTATCTTTATTGCAAGGTAGGGGGAAGAAGTGGTAAGGCTTCTGAGCTACTGGAATCCAAGGGTTATAAAGTGGTAAACCTTTTGGGAGGCTATGATGCTTGGAAAGAAAAATAATCTCAGAGCAAACTTTTCATGCAAATTATTTAAATGCTGAAAGTTGAACTTTTGGTTATTTTTTAATCATCCAAATATTTCGCCTGATAACTACTGTTTATTTCATAAATAACTGTTGCCCAACTAGAAAAAGTCATGGTTGAAAAAATGATTCTTTTTCGAAGCGGCTGAAACCCTTGCGGCAAAAACTTTATGCACATTGTAGTAACTATTATTCCAAAAACAATTGTTATAAATAACAATAAATAGTTAGTTGCCTTTCCTTTTACGTATTTTTCTATTATAAGAATCAATGAACCAATTACTGCAGGAATCCAAGGAGTAATTCTTGCGATCTCAAACTGTAAATAATGACCAATAAAGCTAATTAGACTACATCCAATTAATATAAAGGAGTGATATTTAAACATAGTATAATAGAGAGGGGGAAATACATTTCCCCCTCTTTTTTAGGTTAAACAAAAGGGTTTTCATCTGCTGATGGTCCATAAATTGAAGGAATAAGTACATTTAAAGCCCTTAAATATGTTGCCAAAGCTCCCCGGTGATGATACCAATGATTCAACATTAAAAAGCGTAACAGGGTAGGTCTTGGCCAGTTGATAATTTCTTTTTCGCCAAGTTTGCAAATCCATTTTTTGGAATCCCAATCTGCATCTACATCTTGAAGAATAGAAATAGCACTCTTGTAACTTTGATCAAAGCTTTGAAGGATTTCATCTTTGTTTTCAGATAAAGGGTGTTTAATTAGAACTTCAGCGGTTGTAGAACCATTATTGGCAAATGTTGCTATTCGTCCTGGAATTGTTGCTACATGAAGGGCCAATTGGCCTAAAGTCATTGCTTTGGGATGGGGTTTCCAAGTTAATTTATCCTCGGGAAGGCGTTCTAAAAGTTTTTGGGTAGATGTTCTTTCAAATTCTAGTTCCGAAATTAAATTTTTTGAACTCATTTTTATATTGTTTTAAGATTACAATACAAATTAAGTTCAGATAAGGGTTCCAAAACGGTATCAAAAGATACAGAGATGAAAATTATTTTATTTCGATCATTCCACGGTGTAAATAAACCATTCCATTAATTTCAAACTGTTTAAGTATTCTTGAAATTACAACCCTGGTAGTACCCAATTCATTGGCAAGTTGTTGATGGGATATTTTTATTTTATTGGTTTTAGTTTTTGTCGCCCTAAGTTTAAGATACTCTATAACCCTTTTATCTATGTGGTCAAAAGCTACGCTTTCAAATGAGTATAGCAATTCATCGTATCTATTTCTAAAGGTTTTGATTACAAAGTTGTTCCATGAGGAAAATTCTTTCTGCCATTTAGCAATGAACCTGGTTGGGATGAGCAAAACCTCGGTTTTCACCAATGCTATTGCTTGTGACGGACTCTCATTGTTAAAAAAGCAAGCAGAAAGAGACATCATACAAGTTTGTCTTGGCTCAACATAATACAATAATATTTCCCTGTCTTCTTTTGTTTGGAAAACCCTAATGATACCTGTAATGACTATAGGAACAACTTTTACATATTGGCCTTCTCTTACTATTACATCACCTTTTTCAAAAGTTTGTAGCGTACAGTTTTTAATGATTATTTCCTGAAGCTGAGATTCAGAAAAAAGATTTATTTGTTTTAATAATTCTTTTGTAACGGTCATTTTTAAATATTAAATGATAATCATACAAAGAATATAATTATGTTGTTAAATTAGCCCAGCCCTTTCCAATAAAGGCTCTATTTTTGGCTCAGCTCCTCTAAAGCGCTTGTAGAGTTCCATAGGATCTTCGGTGCCGCCTTTAGAAAGAATATTGTCCTTAAACTTGGTTGCCACTTCTTTGTTGAAAACACCCTTTTCCTTAAAATATGCAAAAGCATCTGCATCTAAAACCTCTGCCCATTTATAACTATAATACCCAGATGAATATCCTCCTTGAAAGATATGTGCAAAAGCGGTACTCATACATGTTTCTGCTGTTTTTGGGTATAAGTTTGTATTTTTAAAGGCTTCAGTTTCATGAACTTTTACGTCTTTAATATTTGAGGGGTCTGCTCCATGCCATGACATATCCAATAATCCAAAGCTCAATTGTCGTAAGGTTGCCATACCTTCTTGAAAGGTGGCAGAATCTTTTATTTTCTGTACCAACTCCATTGGGATAACTTCGCCAGTATCATAATGCGTAGCAAAAAGCTCTAGAGCTTCTTTTTCATAGCACCAGTTTTCTAGTACTTGACTTGGTAGTTCTACAAAATCCCAATATACAGAGGTGCCAGACAAACTTGGGTAGACAGTGTTTGCCAACATGCCATGCAACCCATGGCCAAATTCATGAAATAGGGTAGTAACCTCGTTAAAAGTTAAAAGAGATGGTTTACTTTCTGTAGGCTTGGTAAAATTGCATACGTTAGATATATGTGGACGTACGTTGATTCCATTTTCAACATATTGTGTCTTAAAGGAAGTCATCCATGCCCCGCCTCGTTTTCCTGCTCTAGGATGGAAATCCGCATAGAAAAGTGAAATAAAATCACCTTCTTCATCATATACCTTATATGTTTTTACTTCATCATGGTATTTATCTATATCAAAAACTTCTTTGAAAGTAAGTCCGTATAATTTCTCAGCCACTTTAAAAACCCCACCAATTACATTTTCTAATTTAAAGTATGGTTTTAATTGTTCATCATCTAGGCTAAATAGTTTTTGCTTTAGTTTTTCAGAATAATAACTACCGTCCCATTTCTGTAGTTGGTCTATATTGTCTAATTCTTTGGCAAAACCTTCAAGCTGTTTAAATTCTCTTTCTGCGGCTGGCTTTGCTTTTTCCAATAACTCATTTAAAAACTCCAATACTTTCTCTGGAGTTTTTGCCATGCGCTCTTCTAGAACAAAGTGAGCGTGCGTTTTGTATCCTAAAAGGTTGGCCCTTTCATGCCTTAAGTTGGCAATTTTTAATACATTTTCTTGGTTGTCCAGTTCATCACCTTTAAAACCTTTACTGCCAAATGCCATGGACAGTTCTTTGCGAAGTTCACGGTTTGAGGCATATTTCATAAACGGAATATAACTAGGATAATCCAAGGTAATGAGCCAACCATCCAAATCTTTGGACTTTGCAAGTTGCACCGCTGCTTCTTTGGCTCCGTCTGGTAATCCATCTAAATCCTCTTCATTGGTCAAGTGCATTTGGTATTTATTGGTTTCTGCCAATAAATTTTCTCCAAAGGTGAGTTTTAGTTTTGCAGATTCAGCATCAATTTCCCGAAGGCGTTTCTTTTTGTCTTCCGGTAAGTTGGCACCATTGCGACTAAAACTTTTGTATTTTTTATCTAGTAAAGTTTGTTGTTCAATGTTAAGGCTTAACGAATCCTTACTATCATAAACAGATTTTATTTTTTTGAACAGTTCTTCGTTCAGAGTGATATCATTCCCGAATTCTGATAGAAGCGGAGAAATTTCTTGGGCTATTTTCTGAATTTCTTCATTGGTCTCAGCAGAATTCAAGTTAAAAAACATGCTTGATATTCTATCCAATTGCTGTCCAACAAAATCTAAGGCAACAACTGTGTTCTCAAAAGTGGGAGCAGCTGTATTAGCTGTTATGGCATCAATTTCTGCTCTAGCATCTTTTATGGCTTGTAAAAAAGCGGGCTTAAAATACTCATTTTTAAGTATAGAAAATGGTGCGGCATCAAATGGAGAAAGAAGTGGATTCATATTTTTAATGAAAAGATGTTTGTATTGATGATTTTGTCTAAGGTCTTGACTCCGCTTGACCAGACAGTTAGATATTGAAATTTCTAGTTTTTGCGAATTTCTTCAGCTCCTTTAATTACTTTTTCTTTAAGCCCTTCTTTATAGAGAACAATTTTGTCTAGAACACATTTATCTGAGCTACCAATAATTTGTGCTGCAAGGATTCCTGCATTTTTAGCTCCGTTTAAGGCAACAGTTGCTACAGGTACACCACCTGGCATTTGTAGAATAGAAAGAATAGAATCCCAACCGTCTATAGAATTACTACTTTTTACAGGAACTCCAATAACTGGTAAAGGCGACATAGAGGCAACCATACCTGGTAAATGAGCAGCCCCACCAGCCCCAGCAATAATTACTAAGTAGCCGTTAGTATGGGCATTTTTACTAAAGTCAAATAACTTTTCTGGTGTTCTGTGTGCAGAAACAATATCTACATCTACCTCAATATCAAAACCTTTTAAAATATCTATTGCTTCTTGCATTACTGGGAGGTCGCTAGTGCTTCCCATAACTACTGCTACTTTGCTCATAGTTTTATTTACTTATTACTTTAATCGTTTCTTTTACTTGTTGCGCAATCTTTCTTGCAATGACAAGGTCTTTATTCACAATGGTAACGTGTCCCATTTTTCTAAAAGGGCGTGTTTGCTTTTTGCCGTAAATATGTGGTGTTACACCATCTAATTTTAAAATGGCTTCAATATTCTTATAAACAACATCACCTGTATGGCCTTCTGCTCCTACCAAATTTACCATAATTCCTGCAACTTTGCTTTCAGTGTTTCCAAGAGGAAGTCCTAAAATGGCACGTATATGTTGCTCAAATTGGTTGGTATAACTAGATTCTATAGTATGGTGCCCACTATTATGTGGTCTTGGAGCAACCTCATTAACTAGAATTTGATTATCTGTAGTCTGAAACATTTCAACAGCCAAAAGGCCAACATGTTGTAGTTCATTAGAAACCTGTAATGCTATTTCAGTTGCCTTTTTTGCAACGGCAGCATCAATACGGGCTGGGCAGATAACATATTCTACTTGGTTGGCTTCAGGGTGAAACTCCATTTCCACCACAGGATATGTAACTACTTCGCCAGTTACACTTCTTGCAACAATAACAGCTAATTCGTTTTTAAAAGGAATCATTTCCTCAGCTATGCACTCTGCATTGGGTAAATTTTCCAAGTCTTTTAATGCGCGTACTACTTTTACGCCCTGACCATCATACCCAAACTGGGCAACTTTCCAAACAAAAGGAAATTGTAAACCACCATTGGCAATACTATCTTTTATTTCGGATGTGTATGCAAAACGGGTGTATGGTGCAGTTGGAATATTATGGTCTGTATAAAACAGTTTTTGGGTTGCTTTGTTTTGTATAGTTCTTAATGCCTTTGTTGGCGGGTATAATTTAACACCCTCATGCTCCAATTTTTCTAAGGCATCTATATTTACATTTTCTATCTCAATAGTAAGTACATCTACATTTTTTCCAAAGTTGTAAACTGCATCAAAATCTAATAAATCACCTTGAAAAAATTCATTACAGGCAATCTTACATGGAGCTTCATCAGAGGGGTCTAAAACCAAGGTGTAAATATCTAATTTCCTGGTTTCGTACAATAACATTTTTCCCAATTGCCCTCCACCAAGAATTCCCAGTTTAAAATCAGAAGAAAAATAGTTCATGTAAAGCATATTTCAAGGGTATAAAACCTTGTTTTCAAGACAAAAATACAGCTAAATATGAAAACCAATGCCTTAAATTTAAAAACAGCGTTCAAAATGCTATCTTTGCCAACCTATTAATTTTTTGAGACTTGATAAAGCTTCACGATACATATTTTAAACCATTTCTTAGTGAGGAGGAAATACTATTGGCAGTTAAAAATGTTGCCGATAAAATTGCTGCTGATTATAAAGATAAAACTCCCGTTTTTGTGGGTGTTCTCAATGGTGCTTTTATGTTCGTTTCAGATTTTTTAAAAGCCTATCAACATCCTTGCGAAGTTTCGTTTGTAAAATTGAGCTCATATCGTGGATTAACCTCTACAGGTATTGTTGAAACTTTGTTGGATGTTCCAGAAAATATAGATGGAAAAAGTGTAATTATTTTGGAAGATATAATTGATACTGGCCGCACTTTGCAAGAATTGGTACACCTGTTTTCCAAAACCAAAGTAAAAGAATTTAAAATAGCTTCCTTATTTCATAAGCCTGATATTTATAATGGCGAATATACCATAGACTATGTAGGATTGGAAATCCCGAATAAGTTTATAGTAGGTTATGGTCTAGATTATAAAGAATTGGGTAGAAACTTAAGAGAAGTATACCAAGTAAACCACCATCATATGATTAACCTTGTCCTTTTTGGAAAACCTGGTGCGGGTAAAGGTACCCAAGCCACATTTTTAAAAGAAAAATATAATTTAAAACATATTTCCACGGGCGATGTATTTCGTTACAATATTAAGAATGGTACAGAGTTGGGAACTTTGGCAAAGTCATATATTGATAAAGGAGAATTGGTTCCTGATGAGGTGACCATACAAATGTTACAAGACGAAGTGGAAAAAAATCCAGATGCTAGCGGATTTATATTTGATGGTTTTCCAAGAACTACTGCACAAGCGGAAGCTTTAGATGCATTTTTAGAGTCTAAGGATATGAAAATAAATGCTACAATTGCTTTGGAAGCCAATGATGAGGTATTAATACAACGTCTTTTGGAAAGAGGGAAAGTAAGTGGTAGATCAGATGATCAAGATGAAAAGAAAATACGTTATCGTTTTGATGAATACAATGACAAAACGGCCCCATTAAAAGATTTTTATGAGGATATGGGTAAGTTTCACAGTGTAAATGGTATAGGTACTATTGAAGAAATTACTGAACGATTAAACAAAGTAATTGAGGAGTTGGATTGATTTTCTTTTTTGTTAAATGAAATAATATGTAATCAAAATGATGTTTATAAAAAGAAATTTCAGCTTTTTTGAAAAGTACTCTATTATAATTTTTTTGTCATTTCTTGTGAGTACTATGTTTATAGAAAAGAATTTTGTGTTTTATATAATATTCTTAATTACGGTGGTCATAGGGTTCATAATCTTTATTTTGTTAATCTCAGAAATTAAAAATGAACCAATAAGGAAATTAATTTTCGCTACTATTTCTATTATTCCAAGCTTGTATTTAATAAGAGGAATGATACTTATTTTTTAAATTTTTAACCTATTTAAAATGACCGAAGGCAATTTTGTAGATTATGTAAAAGTGCATGTGACTTCGGGTAATGGAGGTAAAGGATCTGTGCACTTGCATAGGGAAAAGTTTATTACCAAAGGTGGCCCAGACGGTGGAGATGGAGGTCGTGGAGGTCATGTAATTCTTAGAGGTAATGCAAACCTCTGGACACTTCTCAGTTTTAAGTTCAAACGCCATTTTAAAGCTGGTCACGGCGAACATGGTAGCAAAAATAGGAGTAGCGGAGCAGATGGGCAAGATGTTTATATGGATGTTCCCTTGGGAACCGTTATAAAGGATGCTGAAACCAATGAGGTTTTATATGAAATAACTGAAATTGGACAGGAAGAGATTCTTCTTCCTGGAGGCATGGGTGGTCGTGGTAACTGGCACTTTAGAACATCTACCAACCAAACACCAAGATATGCACAGCCGGGTATTACTGGACAAGAAGCGGACTTTATACTAGAATTAAAGGTATTGGCCGATGTTGGCTTGGTAGGTTTTCCAAATGCTGGTAAATCTACGCTGTTGTCTGTAATGACATCTGCAAAACCAAAAATAGCGGACTATGAATTCACCACTCTAAAACCAAATTTAGGGATTGTTGAATATCGTGATTTCAAGAGCTTTGTAATGGCAGATATTCCTGGAATTATTGAAGGAGCTGCTGAAGGGAAGGGTCTTGGGCATTATTTCCTTAGGCATATTGAGCGTAATGCAATGCTTTTGTTCATGATTCCTGCGGATAGTAAAGATATTAGTAAAGAATATGAAATCCTTTTGGATGAACTTCGCAGGTATAATGCTGAACTTTTGGATAAAGAAAGATTGATAATTATTTCCAAATCTGATATGTTGGATGATGAATTGATGGATGAAATGAGAATTGAACTGGACAAAGACTTTAAAAATACTCCTTATATGTTTGTTTCCTCAGTTGCCCAACAAGGTCTTCAGGAGCTTAAAGATAGGCTTTGGGCGATGTTGAACGAATAACTACTGCTTTCCTTTAGCCATACCTCAAAATTTATTATTTTTATTTAAATTGATAAAAATGAATAGGTTAAGTGTTATTATGGGCATTTTGATTTTGACCTCATGTGGCACCGTACATGTCAATTATGATTATGACAAAGAAACCAATTTCACCAATTATACAACCTATAATTATTATCCTGAAATGGAAACAGGCTTGAGCGAGTTAGATGCCAAACGTTTGTTCAAGATTATTGACTCCACTATGGTGGGAAAAGGACTCTTACTTTCTGAGGAACCAGAATTTTATATCAATATAATTAGTAATTCCTATAGAAACCCAAGCGGGAATACTGTTGGGGTTGGTGTAGGGGGTACTGGTGGAAATGTTGGGGGAGGGGTATCCATTGGGTTGCCCATTGGGCGTTCTGGTATGGAACGTCAAATTCAATTCGATTTTATTGATGTTCAAAAAGATTTCCTTTTTTGGCAAGCTGTAAGCGAAAGTGCTTTTAGGGACAATGCATCACCCAATGATAGGGAGACTGTGTTAAGGCAAGTTGTGGAAAAAGTACTTTCTAAATATCCGCCTAAAAATAGACAATAAAAAAGAATGGCTACATAGCCATCCTTTTTACTTTAAAGGGTTACTTCCTTATGATAGTAAACTTTTATAACTGTCTTTGTATGCATAAAGCATAACAATATTTAGAACCAATAGAATGATTGACCCCAAAATAGTCCCCGGTTCCAATGTTGCATGGAACAACACTGCGTTGATAGAGACGCTCATTAAAATAAGCATCATCAAAGGGGCAAATTTGTTAAGTAAAAGAGTTAATCCAGCTAAAATTTCAACAATTCCAATAAGTGGAACCGTTTTGGTCGCCATAAGACCACCCATATAACCCATTGCTGCTTCACTCATAGAACTGTTGTCCATAGGGAGGAAATTGAAGAATTTATTCAGCCCGAACATCAATAGGAACAGCCCGAAAATAATTCGTAATACTAATAAAACTTTTGAATTCATAAGAATAGTTTGTTTTAAGGTTATTAAAAAATAGTCGTCAAGAAATGAGTTGACTTACATCCGTCTCATTTTTAGAGTATTACAATGTAATGAAATTTGTTTAATCTTTGAACTCTAAATTTGTCTGCACGGGCAAGTGGTCAGATATAAAAAAGCCGTCTTTTCTTTTATCGTTTATATGAAGATGAGACGTTACATTGATACCCTTGACAAAAATATAATCAATTCTGTCGTCCAATTCTTGGTCAGGATTAAAACCATTAAATGTCCCTACGGGGCCTTTGTGTCTCTCTTTTGAAATTATATAAGAATCATTTAATTGAGATGAAAGTGTTTGTATGGGAATACTTTCTGGGGTGCTATTAAAATCTCCCATTAAAATTACTGGAAGATTCTCTGTGTTAAGACCTTTTATTTTTTCTAAAATCAGTTTGGAGGACATTTCCCTGGACAAAGGGCCAATATGGTCATAATGGGCATTGAACACCCATATTTTGTTCCCTAGTTCTTTGTGTTCAAACAAGCCAAATGTGCATATTCTTTCCATGGAAGCATCCCAACCAATAGAAACCTTATTACTTTTTTCCGACAGCCAAAAAGTAGATTGTTCTATTAAGGTAAATTTGGTGGTATTATAAAAAATGGCACTGTATTCTCCCTTTTTTTTACCATCGTCCCTACCAATACCAATGTATTTATAATTTTGCAAAGAACTTTCAAGATATTCCACTTGATGGAGCAGCCCTTCTTGTATACCAAAAACTTGGGGTGAATAAGTATTGATTAAGCCCACGACCGATTCTTTTCGTTTTTCCCACCAATTCTCTCCATCCTTTGGATTGTCGTACCGTATGTTGTACGACATTACTGAAGTCGTTTGTCCAAATGAAAAAGTGGAAGCCAATATCAGTGATATTATGTAATATTTAAGATGCTGTTTCATACTTTTTAATTGGAAGAACTAAATTAATAAATCCTAAAAAGTAATTGGGAAGGACTTATATCGATAACCAAATATTAACATTAGAAATTATTTATAGGGATTTTAGCAGGCCTCCATCAATAGGAATATTGGTGCCAGTGATATAAGCCGCTTTTTCTGATGCCAAAAAGGTGACCAAAAAACCATATTCTTCAGGTTTTCCAATTCGTTTTACAGGTACTTGGGCTTCCATATTGGATTTGACTTCCTCAACGGGAATTCCTAATTGTTTGGCTTTGGTTTCGTTAAGGTCATGTATGCGCTCCGTATCAAAATAACCAGTAAGCACACTATTAACTGTAATTTGATGTTGTGCCACATCTGTGGCCAAGGATTTTGCCCAAGTAACCACAGCGGCCCTAATGGAATTGGACAATGCCAAATATGAGAGAGGTTCTTTTACAGACACAGAAGCGACATTGATAATACGCCCCCATTTGTTTTTTATCATTTGCTTTAAAGCAAGTTCTGTTGTAAAAACAACCGATTTAAAAAGAAGGTCAAACGCATTCTGATAGTCGTCCACTTTTTTTTCTAGTGCCCCACCAGCCGAAGGACCTTGAGTATTATTTACAAGAATATCAATGGTGTTATTTCTAAAATAATCAAAGATTACACTTTTGTAACTTTCATAATCTGTAAAGTCAACCAAAAGATATTGATGTTTTTGCTCATAGGAAGTAGGTAGTTCACTAATAATTTTCTTTAACTTGTCTTCACTGCGAGCCATTAGGGTAACGCTGGCTCCACTTTGAGCCAATTGTTGCGCAATTGCTTTTCCAATACCGCGGCTACTACCGCCAACCAATGCTTTTTTTCCTTTGAGTGATATATTCATTTTGTTCTTTTGTCATCTCGAGCGAAGTCGAGAGATTATTTATACTCTTCCCTAACCGGACTAAAAACATCCAGTAATTTACAGGCTGTCAAAGCCTTTCCGCTGTGTGTTGCATGGGGCGGAATTATAACCAAGTCACCAGCTTCATATACTTTTGTTTCTCCATCCAAAGTAAACTCAAACGTACCTTCCATAACATGCATTATTTGTTCGTGTATATGGGAATGTGATGGTACTTCGGCATCTTTTTCAACATCCCAAAATACTAAGCTCATATTTTGCCCATGCACCATTTTGGCCAGATAGCCGGGCATAATTTCTTTTGGTGTGATATTGTTTAGATTGATGTTCGTGCTGTTTTTTTTAATTAATTAAATATATTAAATATCCTTTGGTTATTACTTTGATTGGGAAAGGTTTTTCCAATCCCTATCTTTACCCTATAATTTTGACTAGATGAAAATCCATTTTGTTGCCATTGGCGGGAGTGCAATGCACAACCTTGCTTTGGCACTTCACCATAAAGGTTATGTTATTTCTGGCAGTGATGATGTTATCTACGAACCTTCTAAAACTAGACTGGCAAATAAAGGACTGCTACCCGAAGAATTTGGTTGGTTTCCGAAGAAATTGACCAAAGATATTGAAGCTGTCATTTTGGGAATGCATGCAAAACCTGATAATCCAGAACTTTTGAAAGCACAGGAATTAGGGTTGAAAATTTATTCCTATCCAGAATTCCTTTATGAGCAATCCAAAAATAAAACTAGGGTAGTTATTGGTGGTAGCCATGGAAAAACAACCATTACCTCCATGATTTTGCATGTGCTCAATTATCATAACATCAGGGTGGATTTTATGGTTGGGGCTCAGTTGGATGGTTTTGACCGTATGGTACATCTAACCGAGGAAAATGATTTTATTATTTTGGAAGGCGACGAGTATTTATCATCACCCATAGATAGACGGCCAAAATTTCATCTATACAAACCCAATATTGCTTTATTGAGCGGTATTGCTTGGGACCATATTAACGTATTCCCCACTTTTGATAATTATGTGGAGCAATTCCGGATTTTTGTGGATAGTATTGTAAAAGGGGGGAGCATTACCTATAATGAAGAAGATGTAGAAGTTAAAAGGGTAGTGGAAGCATCGGAGAATTCAATCCGAAAATTAGCTTACAGTACACCAGAATATTCAGTTGAAAATGGGCAAACCCTATTGGAAACTCCTGAAGGCGCCATGCCTATTGAGGTTTTTGGAAAACACAATTTAAGCAATTTGGCAGGTGCCAAATGGATTTGCCAGAATATAGGGGTAGATGAGCTAGATTTTTATGAGGCCATAGGAACTTTTAAAGGAGCATCAAAAAGACTTGAAAAAATTGCAGAAGGAAGAACAAGTGTTGCATACAAGGATTTTGCACATTCCCCCAGTAAAGTGGCCGCCACTACAAAGGCGGTAAAGGAACAATACCCTAAGAGAAAATTGATTGCTTGTTTGGAACTACATACCTATAGCAGTCTTAATGCAGATTTTTTGAAGGAATATAAGGGGGCTTTGGACGATGCGGATGAGGCCATTGTTTTTTATTCCCCTCATGCGGTCAAAATAAAACAATTAGATGAAGTGTCAGAAAATCAAATTGCAAGTGCCTTTGGCAGAACCGATTTGAAGATTTACACAAACCCCGATAGTTTTAAGGCTGATTTATTTGAACAAAATTTTTCAAATGCTGCCTTGCTTCTTATGAGTTCTGGCAATTATGGCGGACTGGATTTTGATGAGGTGAAAAATCTAATGGATAATTGATAAGATGAACATTTGTCAGTTATTTTAAAAAGGAATGTTATTTGAGGTGAGTATGTTATGTTTTTAAAAAACGCAGTACAATTTTTTAAGCAAAAAGCATCAATCCTTATGATTGCCTTTATGTTGGGTATATCCAATGTTATTTTAGAAGAAACCCGCATGGTACATGATACCAAACCAAAAATTGAACATCAAGATATTCAGTCAGAAGAAACAGAATAACTACTTAAACCCCAAACTGCTTTAAGTGATGGTCTAGATGTTTGTATTGTAATTGCCCCCATTGTTCATGGGTAAAATGACCAAAACCAGTATGCGGATTCCATTTTTTTCTGGTACGAACACCATAAGCATCATCCACCAAAGTTTTTAACTTGGTATATTCAGAGGTAAAATCTTTTTCCTCTGTGGCCTTTAACCATGGTGCTGTGGGCATTCCTTTTCTCCATGGTTTATCGTTATAGAGCATTTTTTTAAAAAGGAGACGAACAATGGGATTCCCTTTTATGCCCCTATCTTTGTTTTCAATCATATTTTCCAATGGCCATTGGCAGTGCCATGCCATTTGTCCCACACTCATTTTTCCCCAAACTCGTTCCGAATTTTCATTGAGCTTTTCCAAACGTTCTTTTAGTTCTTTATGGGTAGATTCATCAAAAATGGATTTCATGGTATATACTTAAATGTTGAACATTGAATTTACAATATTTTTTTGTTTGTTATCTTTAGCAAATGCAAGAAAATTCTACTTCGTTTTCCATTAAAAATTGGGCAGATGATGATAAACCTAGGGAAAAACTGGTCAATAAAGGAAAGTCAGCTTTGTCCGATGCGGAACTTATTGCCATTCTCATTAGTTCTGGGAGTAGAGATGAAAGTGCAGTAGAATTGTCTAAACGCATATTGGCTTCTGTGAACAACAACTTAAATGAATTGGGAAAGCTCTCCATTAGCCAATTAATGCAATTTAAGGGTATTGGAGAAGCCAAGGCAATCACTATTGCGGCTGCCTTAGAAATGGGAAGAAGGAGAAGGGGTGAAGATGTAGCCAAGATTACTAAAATTACGTGCAGTAAAGATTGTTTTGAACTTTTGCAACCCATAATAGGTGAATTGGAACATGAAGAGTTTTGGATAGTTTACCTTAATAATTCCAATAAAGTAATTCATTTTTCACAACTTAGTAAAGGTGGAATAACAGGAACATTGGTAGATGTGCGTTTGGTATTAAAAAAGGCATTGGAATTGGGAGCGGTTGGCCTAATTTTGGCGCACAACCACCCATCTGGGACATTAAAGCCCAGTGCGGCGGATAAAGAGATTACCAATAAATTAAAGTTAGCCTCGCAAGCTTTGGATATCAAGGTTTTAGACCATTTAATAATTACACAAAAAAACTATTTTAGTTTTGCAGACGAACATATTTTGTAATGGAAGAAGGCGAGAACAAACATATATTACTTATTTATTCCCATAAGATAACCCCTCGTTTCATTTATATAATGAAGCATGTTTTTACAAGAATTTTGGGTATTGATATTGCCTACACGACCAAAGTTGAAGATTTTATTAGGCACTCTGGACCTAAAATCACCTATACCAAACAACCACTACAAAATGAATTTTTTGTTAGAAGCAATGACCTTTTATTTGAACAAGGAATAAATGACCTGCAAATTAAAGTTTCACATTGGGACGACATACCTTGTTTCTTTGATGCAGGAGAACGTAGTAATATTCCTTTTGATATTTTTTCTGCCAGCTTTTATCTGTTGAGCAGGTATGAGGAATATTTGCCACATGTAAAGGATGCTCATGGCAGGTTTCAGGCCAAAGACAGTTTGGCTTATCAAAACGGTTTTTTAGAAAAACCAGTAGTTGATATATGGGCCTTTAAGTTGTTAGAAAGCCTAAAAGAAAGGTTTCCAGAAGTAGTTTATAAAAAGAGAGCATATAAATTTACATCAATAATAGATGTAACTACTTCTCATTGTTATTCTCATCGTGGGGTTTTTAGGAGTCTTTCGGGGCTGTTCTATGATTTAGGTTCTTTTAAATTTAGAAGATTTGGGCAGCGTATCTTGGTATGGTTAAAAATTAGGAAAGACCCTTATGACAACTTTAATGAACTCATAGAGATACATAAAAAGTACAATTTTAGGAGCATGTTCTTTTTTCAGTTTGCAGAATATTCTACTTATGACAAGAACATATCAACAAACAATAATAAATTCAGGTACTTAATAAAGTCCATTGCTGATTATAGTATTGTTTCTCTTAGTGCTTCATACAGTTCCTTTAATGATATAAAATTGCTAAAACAAGAGAAGAAAAGACTGGCAAATGTTATAAACAGGTCTATAACCTATTCTAGAATGCGGTACAATCGTATTCAGGTTCCAGAGACATATCGAAACCTTTTGGAGGCAGAATTTACTGATGATTATACTATGGGTTATTCTCATGATGTTGGTTTTAGAGCAAGCACCTGTAGTTCTTTTTATTTTTACGATATTCCTTTAGAAGTACAACAACCTATTAAAATTCACCCCTTTGCTGTACATGATTATGCCCTTGCCACATTAAAAACTAAGAACGAAATATTTGAAAAATTAGGTTTCTTGTACAATCAGATAAAAAAAGTAAATGGGAATTATATTTTGGTTTTTTCTAACGAACTGCTGGGTCAGGAGCATAAAGTAAATAGAATGAAACTATATAATTCTGTTATTAAGAAGTATCATGTTTAAAGATATTGTAACTGATGTTTTTTTTGATTTAGATCACACCTTGTGGGATTTTGAAAAAAACTCTGCCCTTACCTTTGAGAAGATATTGTTAGAAAATGGTTTTGATATTGATTTAAGCTCTTTTCTAAATGTCTATGTACCAACAAACCTCTCCTATTGGAAGTTATATAGAGAGGAAAAGGTTACTAAAGAGGAGTTACGCTATCAAAGGCTTAAAATCACGTTTGACTCACTTAATTATTCAATTTCGGATACTGATATCAATTTATTGGCCGATGAATATATAAATCATTTATCATCATTTAACCACGTTTTTGATGGCACTTTTGAAATATTGGATTATTTAAAACCAAAATATTCCCTTCATATTATTACTAACGGGTTTCAAGAGATTCAAGAAAAGAAAATGATGAATTCCAATATCCATTCTTATTTTGGTAAAATTATTAATTCTGAAATGGCTGGTGTAAAAAAGCCAAACCCCATTATTTTTAATTTGGCGCTTAAAACCGCAGGTGTAGATGCTGCAACTTCCTTAATGATAGGAGATAATCTAGAAGCTGATATTATTGGTGCTAAAGCTGTGGGCTTCCACACATTACATTTTAATACCCATAAAGAACCTAAGCACGACCATTGTGAAATGATTCATGAATTAAGGGAAATAAAATCTTTTTTGTAGAGTTATATATAGGCGAGTAAAGTAGGGTTTGTGCTGCTTTAAGATGTTATTATTTACTATGAATAAGAAAACATTCTTTATTTTTTTTGGATTGATTTTGTTTGGGTTAGCTACTTCTTGTGTTGAAGAGCAAAACTTTGAGCAGTTTGATGATTTAAGTATTACTCCAACCATTGAATCCAGTATTATTTATATTGAATCACCAGAAAGACTTATAAATCTTGTTTCTGGTATAAGTTTCTATTCAGCAGCGTTTAGTTTTGATGCTTTCAGTCAGGCATATTTTGCAGATAGAGTGTTAGATGGATCTATTACGTATGAGATAGAAAACACTACTAGTAAGGAAATGGAAATTTTATTTGAGTTTCTGGACGATGCCGGCAGTAGTCTGGATAGTGAACAGTTTTTTGTAGCTGCCGAAACTACTGCTATTTTACAAAGGGAAGTTTTTTACGGTGGGTCTGGACGTAGTTTGGATATAATTGCCAATACTGCAAACCTAAGGGTAAGTGTTAGAAACTTAGGAAATAATACATCAGTTTCTTCTCTTCCAAGCCCTAAAATTGTTTTAAGATCTAGTGCTAAATTCAGGGTAAGATTAAAATGAGAATAGCAAAAATATTTTTTACTATTCTTTTTTTGTGCAACCTTTTGAATGCCCAAAATAAGCAATTGCTGTATGACTTCATTGAAGTGCCACAGGCTTTAATGATAAATCCTGGAATGCAAACGGGCTATAACTGGCACGTTGGCATTCCCGCTCTTTCTGGAATTTCGTTTCAGGTTGGTACTAGTGGTTTAACGGTTAATGATTTGTTTGCCAATGACGGGTTAGATTTTACAGAGAAGTTCACGGAGAGGGTTTTATATGGATTAAGCCAAAGAGATGATGCTAGTTCTACTAATCAAATGGAACTCTTCAATGGGGGCTTTAGGATGGCAACCGACCCAAACTATTACTATTCTTTCGGAATGTATATTGAATCCGATTTTATTAATTATTGGCCAAAGGACTTAGCTATTTTGGGGTTCGAGGGAAATGCCGACCAGTTAAATAGAGAGTTTGACTTGGGGCATTTAAAAACAAGAGGAGAATTATTAAGTGTCTTCCACTTTGGGATAAATAAAAAGGTGAACAAAGACTTAACGGTTGGGGCAAGGGCTAAATTATATTCAAGTATTTTCAATTTTAATTCAAGTAGAAATACTGGATATTTTGAAACTACAGAAGGAGTTAATAATATTTATGCTAACACCCTGGATGTTGATATGGAGTTAAGGTCTTCTGGAATACAAGAAATTTTAGATGATGATTCTCTAGATGTACCAAGGACATTGGTTAAAAGAGCACTTTTAGGAGGAAATTTAGGTCTGGGTGTAGATGTAGGCTTTACCTATAATTTAACGGATAAGACGTTAGTAACAGCTAGCTTATTGGATGTTGGATTTATTTACCATGGCAAAGATGTAAAAAACTATACTTTAAGTGGACGAACAACTGTTGAGGGAATTGAAATTATTCTTCCGCAGGCTTTAGCCAACCCAAATGCGGATTTTTGGCAAGAATTGGTGGATGAAATAGAGGAAATGGTACCTTTTGATACAAATGATAACGGCTACATTACTTTTAGACCTACCAAATTAAATGCGTCTATAAGACATAACTTTGGAGAACCTGCATTGTCCAAGGAAGATTGTAATTGTGGACCAGATGCCTATATGAACAATTCACAAATTCAATATGTGAATAGTGTTGGAGGACAGTTATATGTAATTAATAGACCTAGAGGACCACAAGCTGCATTAACTGCTTTTTATCAAAGAAGGTTTGGAAATTTTTTAGCGCTAAAAACCACGTATACCATTGACAAGTTTTCGTTTTCCAATATTGGGCTGGGCTTAAGTAGCCAGGTAGGTCCAGTTAATTTCTATGTTATGGCAGATAATCTTCTGTCGTATAGAAATATAGCAGACTCCCATTATGCTTCTTTTCAATTAGGATTAAATATCATATCTTGGGAAAAGAAATGATATAATAACTATGAAAAAATTAAGCTTCTTTTTCCTTTTGGCTTTGTCTATTAATATTATGTATGGGCAAAATCTACTTAATGAATATAAGTATATAATTATCCCGATAAAGTTCGAGAGCTTTCAGGAAACCAATCAATACCAAACCAGTACTTTATTAAAGCACCTTTTTGATCAAAAAGGTTTTAATGTGGTGTATAGTGATAATTTACCAGAAGATTTGTCCAATAATATGTGTTTGGGATTACTTGCAGATATAATGGATAATTCCAATATGTTCACAACTAAAACAACTATAATTCTAAAGGATTGTACTTTTAAGGAGGTTTTTGTTGCTCAAGAGGGGAAGAGTAAGCTAAAGGATTATAAACCTGCATATAATGAGGGTATTACCAATTCATTTAAGTCATTTGTAGGAATGAATTATGCATATATACCGAAAACAAAAACTGAAGAACCAATTACTGTAAGTTTTAAAAATGATGTAAAGAAGATAGAAGAAAAACCTGCGGAAGTTATTGTAAATTCTGAAATAGAGAAGACTCCAACAGTGGAAGAAGCTATGGAAGTTGTTGAAAATGTTGAAAAAATAGTGGATGCTACCCCAACAGTGGAAGAAATAAAAGAAGAGGGAGCTAGGATTATCCCTGTAGCAGAAGCATCTGGGATTTTATACGCGCAACAATTAAGTAATGGGTACCAATTAGTAGATAGTAAGCCTAGTATTAGGTTAAAAATGTATAAAAGTTCTGTGCCCAATGTGTATTATGCCTCAGATAATGGTGTAAATGGATTGGTATACAATAAAGATGGAAAATGGTTTTTTGAATATTACAAGAATGAAAAACTGTTGGTAGAAGAATTAAATATAAAGTTCTAGAATCTATACTTATCTTTCCATCTATTTTTTAAGAATTCATCAATCGCTTTTTCACGTTGATTTTTGCCAGGCGTATAAAAAGTCGTTCCAGATAATTCATCTGGTAGAAACTCCTGATTTACGAAATTGTTTAGATAATCATGAGAATACTTATAATCTTCACCATACCCCAAATCCTTCATTAGCTTTGTAGGCGCATTTCTTAAATGTAGAGGTATAGATAGATCGCCAGTTTCTCTCACTTTTTGTTGAGCATTCTTTATGGCCATATAACTGGCATTGCTTTTTGCTGAAGTTGCTAAATAGATGGCACATTCACTTAGAATAATTCTGGCTTCGGGATACCCAATAGCTGTAACAGCTTGGAAAGTAGTATTGGCAATTACTAAAGCTGTGGGATTTGCCAAACCTATATCTTCGGATGCAGAAATTAACATTCTACGTGCAATGAACTTTACATCTTCACCACCTTCTATCATTCTTGCCAACCAATATACCGCTCCATTTGGGTCACTTCCTCTAATTGACTTTATAAAGGCTGAAATAATATCATAGTGCTGCTCTCCCGTTTTGTCATAAAGCACTGTGTTCTTTTGAACTTTGCTCATAACCAGTTCATCTGTGATAGTGATGGAGTTTTTCTCATCTGATAAAATGACCAACTCAAAAATGTTCAACAATTTTCTGCCATCACCTCCGGATAAACGCAATAATGCCTCAGTTTCCTTTAATTTTATTTTTTTGGATTGAAGCATAGTATCTTCTTTCAGTGCTCTTTTGAGCAATGCTTCTAAATCTTCTTTTCCAAAAGGATTTAATATGTAGACTTGGCATCTAGATAAAAGAGCAGGAATTACCTCAAAACTTGGGTTTTCGGTAGTGGCACCAATTAATGTTACCCATCCCTTTTCTACAGCTCCTAAAAGTGAATCTTGCTGGGATTTGCTAAAACGATGAATTTCATCAATAAAGAGAATGGGATTTTTAGATGTAAACAGTCCTCCACTTTGTTTGGCCTTTTCTATAACCTCTCTTACCTCTTTAACCCCACTGCTAATTGCACTTAAAACATAAAAAGGCCTATCACTTTCATGTGCAATTATATGCGCTAAGGTAGTTTTTCCTGTACCAGGAGGCCCCCATAAAATTAAGGAAGGAATAATGCCTTTTTTAATTTGGTGTGTCAATGAGCCTTTTTCACCCACTAAATGGTGCTGACTAATATACTCTTCTAATGTTTTTGGGCGTACCCTTTCGGCCAAAGGTTCATTCATTTTATAAAAGTAAAACAAAATTTAAGATGACAATTTGTACAATTTTGGAAAAATGGTCAATGTTTTGTAGTTAATTGGGTAAATTAAGCTTATGTCTGATTCCAATTACTTTAAATTTTCCAACTCTGTAGTTGTTGCACCAATACTTTTAATACTTTGTATTTGGACTGTTTTTTTAATAGAGCTAAGATTAAGTGTAAATTTTAATACGCATGGTGTGTACCCTAGAACGTTTTCTGGTTTGCAAGGTGTGGTGTTTTCACCTTTTATTCATGGTTCACTTGAGCATTTGTATAATAACACCATTCCTATAGCTATTCTGACCGCTTCTTTATTTTATTTCTATAAAAAGATTGCCCTTAAGGTATTGATTTGGGGTGTTTTACTTTCGGGATTGCTTACATGGGTTATTGGTAGACCATCTTATCATATTGGTATTAGTGGATTAATTTATGTTTTGGCCAGCTTTATTTTTTTTAAAGGAGTGTTCACTAAGCACTATAGATTAGTAGCATTGTCGTTGTTTGTTGTCTTTATTTATGGTAGTTTGTTGTGGTATATCTTTCCCATTGAAGAAGGGATTTCTTGGGAAGGTCATCTAGCAGGATTAATAACAGGACTGTGTTTAGCAATTTTTATAAGAGCAAGGATACCAATGCCAAAAAAGTATAAATGGGAAAGAGAAGATTATAATGAGGAAGAAGACGAGTTTTTAAGACATTTTGATGAAAATGGAAACTTTATTGAATCTAAAGAGGATGAAATTGTGAAAATTGAATATCATTATAAAAACAGGGAAAAAGATATTTCTGGGGACTAAAGCTGCCTTTGCCTTACTACTTCATACAAGAAGACTCCACAAGCTACAGATACATTCAGTGAACCAATTTCACCTAACAAAGGGAGTTTGGCTTTATAATCTACTGTTTTAAGAACTGAGGGTGATATGCCAATGTCTTCAGAGCCCATTACAATTGCTGTAGGGCCTTCAAAAGAAACCTGATAAATCATATTTTCTGTCTTTTCTGTGGCTGCAACTACTTTTATTCCAGAGGCCTGCATATAAAAAACTGCATCTTTAATATGATCTACTTTTGCTATTGGAACTTTAAAAGCAGCACCAGCTGAAGTTTTTATAGCATCCGCAGTTACTGGAGCTGCCCCTTTTTTTGGAATTATTATCCCATCAACTCCTGCACACTCTGCTGTTCTTATTATGGCGCCAAAGTTTCTAACATCAGATAATTGGTCTAATAATAGAAATAAAGGATTTTCTTTCTTTAGCGCAATCGGTTCTACCAATTCCTCTATAGAATAGAAAGTAATAGGTGATAGACTTGCAATAGCACCTTGGTGGTTACTTTTTGTAAGCCTGTTAAGTTTTTCTATTGGAACATAGGAAGAAGAAATCCCTTTTTTTCTAATCAGAGTTTCAAGTTCCTTGGATAAGCTTCCTTGCAACCCTTTCTGTATAAATACTTTATCAATGGCTTCATTAGAATTTATGGCTTCCATAATAGCTCTAATGCCATAAACTTGATTGTTCTTTTCCATCGGGCAAAGGTAAATAAAAAACCACCCATAATTTGTGAGTGGTTTTTTATTGACAGTTTTATGAATTATTCTCTATTGTAAAAAAATATTATTTCATAGTATATACAATAAAGTGCTTTAACTATTTAAAAAGTCGATTATTTTACTAACACTGTCCTCGTTGTTCAATTTAATTTTATGATCTTTAATAAATTTTTTAAGGGCTTGGTGTTTGTCGGAATTAACCAATTTTAATAGTTTTTTATTATTTAATTCCAGTTGATCTACTCTATTGCCACCTTCTGATTCAATATAATATTCAACGAACTGAGTGAAACGGGCAGGTGTTCCCTTAGCCAAAGAATTAGGAGCTTTTTTAGCTTCTTTAAAAATAATATTTATCCTTTTATAAAGTTTAAATTTCCCATCTTTAACCAATGTTAAATATCCATTTTGGGTTTTTCCATTTTTATCCACAAAAGTTTTGAAACTCATGGGTTTTCCATCAATAATTATTTTTATTTTTTTATCTCTTCCTAAGGCCCGTATAGGTTCACTTTCACTATTTTGCTGCTTAATTTCTATTTCCTGGTTATGGGCATTGTACCTATAGTACAATTTCCCAGCTGGTTCATCACCATAATATACAGTGGTAGGGCTAAAAAGATTGGATGTGTATGGAGAACCCTCAATATTTTTATCTAGCTTCTGGGATTTTTGTTTGGCGTCGTCCAAAGATCCTAGTGCATGTTTGTATAGAGCGTCGGAAACTCCACCATCCGCATTTACAGTATAGCTGGCAACTTGACCAGTTGTTTGGGCTTTTAGAACAAACCCTATTGAGAATATAATTAATAAACTTAATAGATTTTTCATATTAATTGACTTTAAATGTTGAGCTATAAGTTATGATTTTTTTACCACAAATCCAATCATAAGTAAATTGCAAAAAAAAAGCGACTTAAAAAAAGCCGCTTAATGAATTATACATTTTTTGCTAAGGAAATATGTTAACTATTTAAGTGTGTCAAAACTTTAAATAAATCTTGTTCATTTTTAATTTTAATCTTGTTTTCTTTAAGATAGGTCTTTAAAGATTCTTTTTTGTCATTAGGCATTAATTTAATAAGCTTTCTATTGTTCAATTCCAATTCATCTATTCTATTAACCCCATCAATTTCTATATAGTATTCTGTAAATTTTGAAAAACGGGCAGGGATTGCTTTTACAAATGAATTTTGAGCCTTTTGCCCTTCCGTATATTTTACATCATATCTTTTATAGAAGGAGTACTTACCGTCAATCAATTTAGTTAAATAACCATTTTGTGTTAACCCTTTTTTATCTATATAGGTTTTAAAACTCATTGGATTTCCATTTACCAAAATGAAGAGGTTTTTATCCCTTTGTAATGATTTGACTGGCGCTTCTTTAAAGTCGATATCCTTCAATTCAATCTCTTCGTTATAGGCATTAAACCTGTAGAACATATCACCTTGATATTCATCCTTATAATAGAGTTTGGTTGGTAAAAATGTTTCAGATGTATAAGCTGACCCTTGAATTTCTATTCCTTGGCTTTCAAGTTTGTTTTTATGCTGAGAAATTGGTCCCATCAAATAACGTATTTGAGCATTTACACCAGAGGAGGGCCCTCCTGATGATGAATTCATGCTAATCTGCCCTGTAGTTTGCCCTTGTGAAATTACTATTCCTAAAAATAAAAAAATAAAAGATAAAATATTTTTCATGTTAAAATTTTGTTTGCTAATGTAGCTAAAACATAGAATATTAGCCAAACATAACTGTTATAATTATTACAAAATAGGATTATGGGATTGGCTATAATATCAAATGGCAAAATTTTAGCTAAATCCTTAGTAAAATGATAGTCTTTCTACATAAATATTTTGCTTTTAGTTCTATGCTATATTACTTTTTTAGGAACTTAGAATAACTAAAATTAGACTTGTTGATAGATTCATATAGATATGTGAAGAGACCTAACCTAAGTCTATAGGTGTTATAAATCAATGGCTATTTAATTTATAAATAGACAAGGGACCATTGTTCATGGTTGCAAATAAGAGGATTTCTTTTTTGGTTCTTATTAATTGTATGTCTTTCGTATTTCCATCCAAATATAAGCCTGTTTCGTCATATGGTTTTGGTGTATATCCATCTTTCCCATTCGAAATTAAGACCAGACCTGAAAAGGAGTCTAGTCTAGGGGTTTCAACCTCTGTTTCATAGAGGTTTCCGGCTACGATGACATCTTCGTAACCATCTTTATTAACATCATAAAAAACACAATTTAAGATAGGGAAAAACTGAGCTTCTTTTGGAAGATACTTTTTTTCAAAAATACCATCTCCTTTATTAATCAGCAATAGTGATTGAAACTCATTGGCTTCCTGAGTGTATCCCGCATTCAATTTTTCACCATAAATGTCAACTAACTTTGCATTGGCAAAATCATTATACGAAGTGAATTTTTCCTTAATAAAAGGCATTTGCTGTGAGGAACATTCCCTACCTCTTACGGGAACATATTCCCCCTGATATTTTTTACTTAAGACAATATCAGAAGTTCCATTATCATCAAAATCATTGGCATAGATTTTTAAAGGCTTGTCTTTACTGGTTTTAAACTTAATGTTTAAACCAATATTTCCAACGATATAATCTGGCAATCCATCATTATTAATATCTGTCTCGTTAATTGAATACCACCAACCTTTATCTGCTAAACTTAATTGTTTTTCCGAGATTCTAGAGAATTTTCCTTGATTGTTTTTGAAAAGACCAACTTGGGTCCACTCCCCAACAGCAATGAAATCTTTCCAACCATCATTGTCAAAATCTGTAACAATAATATCATTAATAATTCCAAAATCTGTTAGGCCTGGAGCTATTTCTTTTGTGCTATTTTTTAATTCTCCCTCTATATTTTCATATAAGATAGAAGGGGCGTGTTTAGGGTATTCTTGTGGTTTTATTCTGTTGCCAACCAAAATATCCATATCTCCGTCCTTATCAAAATCTAGTACAGCAACAGGTTTCCCACTTTGGGGATTGGCCTCCAACGAATTGCTTTTTAACTTCGAAAAATTACCTACACCATTATTTATGTATAACCTGTCTGCATAAAAAGAGGAATTTTCGTCATATTCATTACCCCCACTTACTACATATAAGTCTTGGTCACCATCCCCATCAAAATCAAAAAAGATAGATTCCATATCTTCATAACCTTTATCATTTTGAAATACTGTCTGGTTACTTTCTATATAACCATTAGGGGTTTGCATATAAAGTATTCCTGCTTGTCCCGAAGCTCCTCCTATAAAAATATCTTCCAGTAAATCTTGGTTTACATCGCCTTTGGATATAAAAGGGCCCATTGTTGATTGTTTATATGGAAGCAAAATTTCCTTTTCAAAATCATTGTACTCATTTTCATTGTGAGTGAATGCTATTTTGTAAGTAGAAGGGTTAGTTTTTGAGAAAAGGGGAGCTTTTAAAACTGAATCTTTTTTTTCAAAGGTGGCATTGTCTTCATTAAAAACAATAATGGAATTGGTGGACACGTTATATTTTTCTTCACTAGTACCGTTTGGCCAGTCAACTATAACGGTGTCTATTTTTTTCTCTTTTCCTACTCCAAAATGCGCAACAGGTTCCTGTGAGGATCTATACCCCCGAACCCTTCGAGACTCAATTAATTGAACTTTATCTTTATATTTGATAGTTATTTTGGGGAATGATTCTGAAAGCTTTCCTTCTGTTTTAACTCGGAGGAAGTTGCCAAGATTATTTTCTATGGTTGTATTTTTATACAAAAAGCATTCGTCATCTATATTATTGACTATTAATTCTAAATCTCCATCATTGTCTAGGTCTCCCATTGCGGCACCATTACTAAATGAAAAGTCATCAAGACCCCAATGATTTGCCTCGTTTTTAAAATTTAAATCTCCGTTGTTCTGGTATAATATATTGGATAATTTTTCTGAGGGCATTTCATTGTAAAGTTGTTTTTTAATTTCTACAGGAACCTTATTGTTATATTTAAGTTTAGCTTCATAAACTTTTTGTTGCAAATCGTTATCTAGAGCATATTTTCTATATCCATTGGTAATATACATATCATTATCTTCATCATGATCAAAATCTGAAATTAGTACAGACCAACTCCAGTCTGTATTTGCAGTTTCAGTTAAATGTGAAATATTTGAAAACTTGTTGTTTCCCTGATTTAATTGAAGAGAATTGTACATGTATTGATGATGAAATCCGGCCGATTCCACCAAATAATTAAACCTTTTAGTACTCATTGATGCCATAAGTGTTTTGGCTCTTACGTGGTCATTGGATGCCATGTCCAGTACAAAAATGTCTTGTTTGGCATCATTATTAATATCTGCAATGTCCATACCCATTCCATAATATGATATATGGTTTGTGTAATTTTTTATTTCATCGCTAAATGTTCCATCCTTTTTATTAATAAATAATGCATCAGGGAGATAATAATCACTAGCGATGTATATATCTAACCAGCCATCATTATTGATATCAGAAATTGATATTCCCAAACCAAAAATGGGTCTTTCTAGCCCTGCCTTCTTAGTAATATCAATATATTTTCCATTGTCATTTAAATAGAAATGGGAGCTGTTAAAATATTTACTTTCTTCATTTTTCTCCACTAATATTTTTAAGTTGATTGGATCAACACCATATAACTCATTCTCATTCATGACTAAACAGTCCAAATCTCCATCTTTGTCATAGTCAAAAAAAGTTGTTTGTGTGCTAATTCCCATGTCGGCTAGGCCAAAGTCTTCGGCTTTTTCAATAAAAGTGCCGTCCTTTTGGTTTATATAGAGTAGATTTTTTCTATTTAACCTAGTATTTGGCCCTCCTTGAGATACATAAATATCTTTCCAGCCATCATTATTTATATCTACGAATGTAATGCCGTTGGACCATATTTTACCTTGGTTTATGCCGGCCTCTTCCGATACATCTTTAAACTTAAGTTGCCCTTGATTTATATAAAGCCTATTCTTATTTTGATTACCACAAAAGAAAATATCCAAAAGACCATCATTATTAAGGTCTTCAACCCCAACTCCCGCACCGTTATAGAAATAATCATAATTGAATAGATTCTCTAGAGTTTGGACATTTTCAACAATGGAATTAGAAAAAGTAAGACCACTATAATCACTAGAAATTTTTTCAAATACCCTTACTGGTTTATTGTTGTCAGATGATTTATTTGAAGTATGGGTTTTAATCGATGTGTTGTCCTTACATGAAAAAACTACAAAAATCATTAAAGTTATTATATACTTACTTTTATTCATTAAAATAGGCAAATGTACTTTTTAAGGCAATTAGTGATTTTAATTTTGAGGCAAGCTTAGAGATAAAATTTCAGGAGCTGATTTGGAGTAGTGATACCCTCTCCAAAAAAATCCTTCTGATTGAAATTTCCATACCACTTCCTTTTCTTGAGTTACTTCCCAAAATCCAAAATCACCTTCAGTAATTAAGATATTTCCATTTGGAAGAGGTACTGCTCCTGATACTTTTCCAGAATATAAATCTGGGTCTGTAAAACTCCATGTTACAGTTGGTTCATTATCTGTATTTGTTTGTAGAGAATAAGTGGAAGGCAGCTCCAATTCATATACTGTGGATTGATCTAAACCTAGCCCATTTGAAAAAATAAGGAGCTTTCCTTGATTCTCTCCTTTAAGTAAATTTGGAAAATGGTTGTGGTGAAATAAACGTGTGCCCATACTATTCTGATAAGTGTCTGGATTTCCAAATCGATAGATTAGATCCCCTCCCTTGCCATAGTCTCCACCCGTGCCTACTTCTGCCTCTGCCGTAGTTGTACTATGGTCTATTACCCAGACTTCTGAGTAAAAGTTAATACTTAATAATATGACATCATTAATTTCATCGTAAGCAATTGCGTTTGCGTGCATTATATCTCCTTCTACTGTACCTAATGTTCCGAATTTTGGAACATAATTAACGTCTATGCGATTTGGATGCTCAGCAATAACCCCATAGTTATCTTTGGTGTCATCATAATCTTGAATTAAATGATCCCATGAATGCCATTCCCAAACTATCTCATCTGTTGTTGGGTTAATTTCTATTATAGATTCGGGATATACATCTTCGTTTAGCATAAAACCGGCTTGGGTGGCATCATTGGCACTAATTTTGGACCAAACCATAGCCAAGATGTTCCCATTGGGTAATAATTCGGCATCATGGTGGGTTTCCCCTTCTAATGAAGAATATATAAAATCCCAGTCTACGTCTCCGTTTGAAGAAACTAGCTGTAATCTACCCCCTTTTCCTCCTAGAGGAATTTGAGGGTCGTCAGATTCTAATGAGGCCAAAAGTTTTCCATTGGGCAAAAGAAAAACATCATTACCAATATTATTTGTTAGAGTCCATTCATATAATAATTTAGCCTCTTTATCCATCAAATATACCCGGTTAGCCGCTGCATCATTAACAAGAATATAATTATCGTCTATTTTATCGGGGTTTAAAAATTCCACTGTACCTTCAGGTGTAAAGTCAGGTGTTTCATTGTCTGGCTCTTCGGGCTCGGAAGGGGTTTCAGATATAATTTCATTATCATCATCAACTTCATTATCATTTGAGCATGAGTTGAAAAGTGTAATTGAAATTGATAACATTAGAAATACTATGAGCTGAAGAAAGAATTTAAATTTCATAGTTCACTTTTTAATCAAAAATACATTTTATTTAATGAAAATTTAATAGCCCTTTGTTAATATTTAGGCCAACTATACTGTATGTAAAAAGCCACCTCATTAGAGGTGGCTTTTAAATTATATAGACTTGATACTAATTTTTTTTTGGTCCTCTAAAATTAGTCTTTACAAAAGTCAATTGTAATTGGTCCAGCATCTGCACTTGTGTAACCACCAACAACATTTCCGTTTGGAGTAACAATTTCAAATCCAATTTCTCCCCAATTATCTCCTGGAAAATACCAGTCAGCAGTTTGAGTTCCAGCAGGTATAGTAATAGTTCCTGTACCACTTGATCCATCATTAGGAGTACAACCCGACCCTCCTAAGAAAGTTCCGGCTGCAGCACCATAAGGAGAACAAAGTCCTACTTCTAATACGGTACCATCATCTAAAGTAACAGTAATGCCTGGGCCACCAGAAGCGTCAGCTGTTTGCCAACCATCACCATAAGAATCAGTCATATTAATAGTCCATACACCTGGTGTTGGTGCTTTAGGAGGACATACAATAGTTGCTGTATATAAAAATGGTGAGCTAAAGAATGATCCCGTAAGCGTACCAGAGTTGTCAGCAAAAGAGAAACGCCTTCCATCATTCATAACAAGTTCAAAGCGAATTCTAAATTGATCACTTCCATCAATATCAGCATCAGCCACCCCAGTAGCACTCAATAGTGTTCCTAAAGTAGCTTGGTAGCTAAATCTTGGTAAGCCAAATTCACCTATTTCAAAGCCAGCAGTTGAAACGTTTTCCACTAAAGATTCAGCAGTAGTCCCACCTTTACCATTATCTGGAGTTTGATCTTCAAAATTGGCAAATACATCTATTGATTCTACCAAAGCACCATTTTCTTGGTCTTGTACCTCTAGTTCTACTTCAAAGAATCCATCTGCGACACCTATTGGCAATTCATCAGAAACAACATTAACAGTTCTAAGTATAGCACCTCTTTGTTCGCTATCTACGATTTGGTCAAAAACCAAATCACCTTCTTCACACGAAGTTACAGCAAGACAACCCACAAATGCGCTAAGTATAAGTTTAAATTTATTGAATTTCATAACTTTTATATTTTAAATTAATTAGCTATTGGGAACGATGGGCTAGCTGGGTTGGTGTCCCAGAATACCTGAGTTGTCAAATCAGTCCTTTGTTCCAAATTAGGATTCGTGATAACCTCATTTTGAGGATATAAAAATGATCTTGGGAAAGGCCCAGGGTTAGCTTCCCAGTTTGGTAACAAAGTTGTTGGATAACCTACCCTTCTATAATAGTTATAGGATTCTGTAGCTCCTCCATATAATGTAACCCAGTATTGCTCAGAAAATACATTCATTTTCTCATCGTTATCAGCGGCATTTACAAATGCATCAACTTGAGCATCTATAAAAGCTGTAACCTCGGCAGCAGTTGGTTCCAAAGAAAGGTCTGCAGAAGCATCCAATGCACCAAAAGTTTGAACTTTAGCGATAGATTTTTCAAGTCCCATAGCCATTAAGTCTGCAACGGCTGCATCACTTGCACCACTTACCATTGCAATTTCTGCTCTCCAGAAATCTACATAAGAAGAAAGTATTATTGGTTCTATACCAGCACCTCTACCTCCTAGACCAAGACCTACAACATCAAAACTATCATCGTCAAATCTACCTGCAGCTGGGTAAACACCAGCAGCCGTTTTAAGGAAGTTATCTGGTGGTCCACCTTCATCATTTCCATGAGACCTACCCCAATAACCATTAGGAACACTACAATAGGCTGTAAAACCACCATCAATATAATGTTGAGGTACCTGCGCAAGAGAACAAGCTAAAGTTTCTTCATCTGGTGCGGCATCTGCTCCAGGGGTAGCACTTTCTTGTCTATAGAAATAATATCTAATTCTAGGATCACTATTGTTTAACATTTGCTCCATAATCCAGTTGGAACGATATCCTCCAGCTCCACTTGGCGTGTAGTTAGCAGCATAATCTGGATGACGAGTGTCTGGCTGTAATTCACTGGCGCCGTATTGGAACTCAAAGTCATCAGCTGAATCAGAGATATAATTATTCGAACCTATAATGCTGTTAAAACCAGAAACATTACCAGTAGTAACATATGCTTTTAGACGAATAGTGTTAATTAGCTTTATCCATTTGGTAGTATCACCACCATAGAATAAATCTGTAGCACCATTGGTAGATGGACCAGAAGCCAATAAATTTTGAGCTTCTGACAGTAAAGCAAATGCGGCAGCATAAATATCTTCGCCACTATCCAATAAAGGAGCAGGAAATTCTGCAGGATTAGCAGCTTGCGAATAAGCAGCTTCACCAATATAATCGGCTAACAAGAACAGCATGTGTGCTTTTAATGTTTGACCCACCCCAATATGAAATGAATAATCAACATCTGAAATATCATTGATACTTATTAATGCATCTACATTGGTAAACATACCAACCTGAACACCAGTTCCAGGTCCATTAGTACCACTACTATAAGTTCTACGCCATATTTGATCGAAAGTATTTCCAGGATAGTTGTTAAAGTAGTCCCTACCATTCATATAGTCAATTCTTGTTAATTGAGCTCCTAAATTGCTAATTGCAGACATATTGGAAGCATAAGCTAACTGAATTGAATTTAAAAGCAAATTTGGATCTGCTTGATCAGCTGCGAGATCATTTGGACTTACTCTTAAGTCCAAATCTGTTGTTTCACAGGCGCCAAAAAAGCCACCTGCAATTACAACTATTGTAAAATATTTTATTATTTTTTTCATAATTAATTTCTATATCATTAACAATATTTAATTAGAAAGTTGCTTTAATGCTAAAACCATACCTTCTTGAGCTTGGACCGTTGATGAAATCAAATCCACGTCCATTACCAACTCCAACACCTTGTACGTTGGGGTCAAAATTAGCTCCATCTGGAGTGTTATAAGCGTCATACCATAAATTAAACCCTTGAGCAGTAATAGATAGTGATCCAAAAGGAGTCTTGTCCAAGAATTTGGATGGGAATGTATACCCTAATGAAACTTCTTGTAAACGAATTACAGACGCATCATAAATTCTAGTCTCTGTTGGTCCAAATAAAAGGTTACTGAAGAAGTAAGTGGAGTTATTCAATTGAATGTTGTTTACTTCACCTGTACTTTGTCTTACACCTGGAAGAATATATGTATTCTCTCTGTCCTGAGTTTCAACAATTAAACCTCTACCTAAAAGAGTGGCAACTGTACTTGATAATATGTCTCCTCCTTTTATATGGTTCAACTGAAAACCTATATTCCAATTTTTATAAGTAAGGGTGTTGATAAAGTTCATTGTATAATCAGGAATTGCATCACCAACAATAGGTACATTCCCATCATTATCTTGCTCCGCAACTACATAACTTCCACCATCATTAATAAGAAAGTTTCCAGCGTCGTCCCTAGCTATTGCGGTACCCACAATAGTACCCAGAGATTCACCTTCTATTGCAGCATTTGAACCTCTAAAAAGACCACCGCCTTCAGCAAGACTACCTGCGTAAGCTATAAAATCTTGCTCCTGTTCCGTAACTGTTTCGTTATTAGTAAAGAAATTTACTCTTGAATTCCAATTAAAGTTATCACTTTTAAATATGTCAATACCAAAATCTGCTTCAAAACCTTCATTCTTTATCTGACCAATGTTACTTTCTGTAAAAGAAAATCCAGTTGATGGCGATAGTGGTTCAGTAACAATAAGATCGTTAGTTCTTCTATCAAAATAAGTTACATCCACAGAAATTCTATTCTTCCATAGACGAGTTTCCAAACCTACCTCATATTCTTCCAATAATTCTGGCTTTAAATCAGGATTGGCTCTAAAATTATCAATTTGGTTAGTAGTAACACTTCCATCATCACTGTATACTTGAGTATCTTGCTCAACCACATTAATAGTTGGGTAACCAGTTGGGAAGGTTGCTGAAGTACCATAACTAGCTCTCAACTTCAAGAAATTGATTCCATTTTCACTTCTTAGACCACTAAATGCGGTAGTTGGTAAAAATGATAAACTTACACCAGGATAGGTTTTACTATTGTTTTCAGTTGTTAGATTGGATACCCAATCCGTTCTTGCAGATACATTTAAGAACAACATGTCATCATAATCAAAAGTAGCCTGTCCTAAAACACCAACAATATTTCTTTTTCTTGAAAATTGTATAGGTGTTTGATTTTGGTAGTTAAAGTGTCTTTTAACTCCAAATACAATTTGTCCTGTACTGGAAACACCCTGACGATCATAATTATCCTGTCTTGATGTAGCTCCAGCAGTAAAGGAAAGTCCTAATTTTTCTGAAAGGTCATAATTACCATTTACAGAGAAGAAATGTTCCCATATACTGTTATTGTTATCATAAGTATCTAAGAAACCAAATATGGCTTCAGTAAAACGAATACCACCTTTATTGGAACTATTGACATTTCTTTCATTGTAGAAATCTAAACCAGTTCTCCAACCAACGTTCAAATTGTCATTGATGTCATAAGTCAATTGCGCGTTCCAATAAAATCTATTGGTTAGCTGTCTATATGTAACATTCTTAGCTGTCCATCTTGGGTTTATAATATCATTACCATTTCTATAATAAACACTTGAACCGTCTATTGGGTTTTCAAAAGGAAGTCCCATTAGGTCAACACTTCTTGGTGTAAACAGAATATTACCATAAACTGACAAACCATCCGTACCATTACCTCTACTGGATGCAATAGGAGGAGTCTTATAATCTGTCCTAGCGTAGTTCATGGTTGCGCTTACTGTAAATTTATTAGATAGTTTTGATCTACCACCAATAGATAGTGTAGATCTATTTAAGGAGTTTCCAGGAGTAAAACCAATGTCATTTAAGTATCCAAAATTGGCATTAAATGTAGTGTTTCCATCCTCAGTACCTCCAGCAACATTAACAGAGGTATTAGTAACATAACCTGGTCTTAGGAACTCTCCAACTGAATTGTATGGTTGCCATGGATATCTTGCACCTTGTAATTCTGGAAATGCATTTCTTGTTGCCGCTACAGCTGTAGTAGAATAAGGATGCTCCAAAGTACCTTGATCGTCTATAGCAGGTTGGTTGCCCCATCCTGAAACGCCACCACGATCAAAACTTGGTCCCCAGTTACTAAAGAACCATCCAAAAGATTGATCAAAACCATTACCATACTGATTTTGGTAATCTGGTAAAGAAGCAACTTCGTTTGAAAAGTATGATTGGCTTACGGTAATTTCAGTTTTCTTTTTACCGCCTGTTGCTGCACCAGCCTTGGTGGTAATCAATATTACACCATTCTTACCTTGAGTACCATATAAGGTAGCTGCTGCTAAACCTTTAAGAACTTCCACATTGGCAATGTTATTTGGATCTATATCTAAAAAACGAGATGAACCAACATTACCACTAATAAAATCGCCAGTGTCATTGGTGTCATTACTAAAAGGAACACCATCAACAATAAATAGCGCTTGGTTACTACCACTAAAAGAACTAAGTCCCCTTACTGTTACGTTTGTGGCCGAACCAGAAGCTCCACCTGCAGAAGTAATTTGAACACCAGCGGCTTTTCCAGAAAGTACTCTTGCTACATCACCTTCGGATCTAGATTCCAATTGATCAGAATCAACCGAGGTTACAGCATAACCTAGAGCTTTCTTTTCTCGTTTAATACCTTGGGCAGTTACAATAACTTCTTCCAAAGCTTGTGCATCTTCTTCCATTTGCACATTTAAAGTGCTACTTGCACCAACTACACTTCTAATGTCTTTTTGTCCAATGTAAGAAAAGAGGAGAGTTTGACCTTCACTAGCACTAATAGCGTAGTTTCCATCAAAATCTGTTTGCGTACCTGTAGTGGTACCCTCTACAACGATGTTAACTCCAGGTAGGGGCAGACCATCTTGGTCTGTAACGTTACCTGAAATCGTTTTTTCCTGTGCAAAAGACAAATGCACAACAAACGCCAATAACAGCGTCAAGATTCCATTTGATTTTGTTCTCATTTTATAAATTATTTGAATTAGCTATCGGCAAAAGTGATAATTTCACCTTAATATTCCAAACGAATTTTAATAAAACTTTAAGAGTGTGTAAAATAATATAACTTTCTTATCAGCCTTTGTTAAAAAATTGATTATGTGCAGTAATTGATATTTAAGATTAAATATTTCGCAATTTTTACGGTTTTTTTAACTTTTTTAAAAATGTTAAAATGGAGCTGCAGTAGAATTAAATTTCCAACGTATACCTTAATATATTAGGCATCTATAATTAGATTTAATGATTTTGGTTGGGAAATGTCATGGTTGAAATAGGTTTATTACAGCTCAATATATTTAATGATAAAAAAAATCTAAAAAATTAATCTTGTAGTATTTGAAATACTGCGAATTATTACTACATTTGCCAGCCCTTAAAAGAGGGTAAGTTTATACATTAATATATAGTATGCCAACAATTTCACAATTAGTACGAAAAGGAAGGGCCACAATTACTAAGAAGAGTAAATCGGCTGCTTTGGATTCGTGTCCTCAAAGAAGAGGGGTTTGTACGCGTGTTTACAC